>NZ_JBEXNT010000090.1:0-39702 GCF_040611255.1 Kitasatospora sp. NPDC002965
CACACCGGCCCTCCGGGCGCTTCGTTCTTTCGTGTTTCCAGCTTACCAGACGTTTTCCGCTCCGTTTTCCGGAGTTTCATTCATCCGATTTGCTTCGGCCTTTCGGCGCTCCCGAACTCTAGCAGAGTTTTTCGGGCCGTTTTCCGCGCTCCGTTCTCGAATTTCGTTCGAGAACTTCTGCCGGGGCCGTCCCGTGGGGCAACCCGGAGAACATTACGCACCGGGCTGCCCCACGTCAAACCGAGGTCAAGGGGTCACGAGCCGAAGGCTCAGACCTCGACGACGACCGGCAGGATCATCGGTCGGCGGCGGTAGTTGTCCGCCACCCACTTGCCGAGAATCCGGCGGACGAGCTGCTGGACCTGGCGAACCTCCAGGACACCGTCGCCGGCCGAACGGTCGAGCGCCTCCTGCAGCTTGGCCGTCACGGGGGCGAACGCGGCGTCGTCGATACCCGAGCCACGGGCCTGGATGCTCGGGCCGCCCACGATCTTCCCGTTGGTGGAGTCGACCACCACGAAGCAGGAGATGAAGCCCTCCTCGCCGAGAATCCTGCGGTCCTTGAGCGAGGCCTCGGTGATGTCACCGACCGAGGAGCCGTCCACGTACACGTAGCCGGCCTGGACCTTGCCGACGATCCGGGCGACGCCGCCTTCGAGGTCGACGCAGACGCCGTCCTCGGCGATGACCGTCCGGTTGCGCGGCACGCCGGTGGCGATACCGAGATCGGCGGCGGCACGCAGGTGACGCCATTCACCGTGGACCGGCATCAGGTTGCGCGGCTTGCAGATGTTGAAGAAGTACAGCAGCTCGCCGGCCGAGGCGTGGCCGGAGACGTGCACCTTGGCGTTGCCCTTGTGCACGACCTTGGCGCCCCAGCGGGTCAGGCCGTTGATGACCCGGTAGACGGCGTTCTCGTTGCCCGGGATCAGCGACGAGGCCAGGACGACGGTGTCGCCCTCGACGATGCGGATCTGGTGGTCGCGGTTGGCCATCCGGGACAGCGCGGCCATCGGCTCGCCCTGCGAACCGGTACAGATCAGCACGACGTCCTTGTCCGGCAGGTCGTCCAGCTGCTTGACGTCGACGACCATGTTGCCGGGGACCTTCAGGTACCCGAGGTCGCGGGCGATGCCCATGTTGCGGACCATCGAGCGGCCGACGAACGCGACCTTCCGCTTGTACTCGTGCGCGGCGTCCAGCACCTGCTGGATGCGGTGCACGTGGCTCGCGAACGAGGCCACGATGATGCGCTTGTCGGCGTTCGCGAAAACGTTTCGCAGTGCGACCGAGATGTCGCGCTCGCTCGGGATGAAACCGGGGACCTCGGCGTTGGTGGAGTCCACCAGCAGCAGGTCCATGCCCTCCTCCGCCAGCTTGGCGAAGGCCGGCAGGTCGGTGAGGCGGCCGTCGAGCGGCAGCTGGTCCATCTTGAAGTCGCCGGTGGCGACGACCATGCCGGCGGGCGTGCGCACGGCGACGGCCAGCGCGTCCGGGATGGAGTGGTTGACCGCGATGAACTGGCAGTCGAAGGGACCGATCCGCTCGCGGTCGCCCTCCTTGACCTCCAGGACGTACGGCCGGATGCGGTGCTCGGCGAGCTTCGCCTCGATCAGCGCGAGCGTGAGCTTCGAGCCGATCAGCGGGATGTCCGGGTTCTCCCGGAGCAGGAACGGCACGGCGCCGATGTGGTCCTCGTGGCCGTGCGTGAGGACGATGCCGTCGATCTTGTCGAGGCGGTCCCGGATGTAGGTGAAGTCCGGGAGGATCAGGTCGACGCCGGGCTGCTCGTCCTCCGGGAAGAGGACGCCGCAGTCGACGATGAGAATGCGGTCCCCGTACTCGAAGACCGTCATGTTGCGGCCGATCTCGCCGAGACCGCCGAGCGGAGTGATACGCAGGGCGCCCTGCTTGAGAGCGGGGGGTGCGCCGAGTTCGGGATGCGGGTGGCTCAAAAGACTCTCCTCACGGCGCACGCCATATGCCCGGGGGTCCTCCCCCGCGAGACATATGGCGTGCGTACTCAGTGTCGGTTTTTCCTACTGGGTCTGTGCATTCGCGCCTTCGGTCCGGTCCAGCGGCGAACCCGTGAGGGTCCGGCGAGCCGGGGCGCGCACGTCTGTGTCTGTTACAGGTCTACCCCGCCGGCGGCGAGATCCTTCTTCAGTTGCGCGATCTCCTCGGGAGTCGCGCCGACGAGGGGCAGCCGCAGCGGCCCGGACGGGTGTCCCTGGAGCTCCAGTGCGGCCTTGGTGAGGATGACGCCCTGCGTGCGGAAGATACCGGTGAAGACCGGCAGCAGGCGCTGGTGGACGGCCGTGGCCTTGGCCACATCGCCGGACAGGAAGGCCTCGACCATGGCCCGCAGCTCGGCGGCGACCAGGTGTCCGACGACGCTCACCACACCGACGGCTCCGACCGACAGCAGCGGCAGGTTGAGGATGTCGTCGCCGGAGTACCAGGCCAGGTCCGAGCGGGCGATGGCCCAGGCGGCGGCGCCGAGGTCGCCCTTGGCGTCCTTGTTGGCGACGATCCGCGGGTGCTCGCCGAGCCGGACCAGGGTCTCGTGGCTCAGCGCGACACCGCTGCGGCCGGGGATGTCGTACAGCATGACCGGCAGGCCGGTGGCGTCGGCGATGTGCGTGGTGTGCCGGTACAGGCCCTCCTGCGGGGGCTTGCTGTAGTACGGCGTGACGACCAGCAGGCCGTGCGCCCCGGCGGCCTCGGCCTGGCGGGCCAGGTCGGCGCTGTGGTGCGTGTCGTTGGTGCCGACGCCGGCCACCACGTGTGCCCGGTCCCCCACCGCCTCCACCACCGCGCGGACGAGCCGGGCCTTCTCGGCGTCGCTGGTGGTCGGGGACTCGCCGGTGGTGCCGTTGACGACGAGGCCGTCGTTGCCCGAGTCGACGAGGTGCGCGGCGAGGCGCTGGGCGCCGTCGAGGTCGAGGCCGCCGTCGGCGGTGAACGGGGTCACCATCGCGGTCAGGACCCGGCCGAAGGGCGTCTGGGAGGTGGAGGTCGGAGCCATGCGTCCAAAGCTACTCGTAGGCGGTGGGGCGGTACCCAGGCCGGTCCAGGGTTCGGACAGGTGTGCCGCTCGGGCGGGCGCACCGGAGGCCGCGCCAACAGCGCGGACATGGGATTCCGGTGCTGCGTGCTCGGGGGTTCAAGCAGCACCGGAATCCGTGTTCACGAGCGTAGGGAGAGGTCAGAAATGCCGCAATCCAGACATGCCCGGCACTCCGCCCATCTGCTCGTCGTCGCAGGTCAGGGGGCGACCCGGCCGTGCTTCTCGAAGGCCGCACGGGTGAGCGGCATGAGCTCGGCCCACCGCTCCTCCATCTGCTCGGCCACCATCTCGATCTCGCGCTGGGGGAACGACGGGACCGCCGAGTTCTCCCGCTTGGTGCGCAGCGACAGGAAGTGCATCAGCGAGCGCGCGTTGCAGGTCGCGTACATCGAGGAGAAGAGACCGACCGGCAGCACCGCACGGGCCACCTCGCGGGCCACGCCCGCCTCCAGCATCTCCTGGTACCGCTCGTACGCCTCGCGGTAGGCGGCCTCCATCGAGGCGGTGACGGTCCTGTGCTGCTCCGCCGTGCCCTCGACGAACTCGTACCGGCCCGGGCGGCCCTGCTGGACCAGCTTGCGCTCCTCGGCGGGCACGTAGAAGACCGGCTCCAGCTCGCGGTAGCGCCCGGACTCCTCGTTGTAGGACCAGCCGCTGCGGTGGCGGTGGAACTCGCGGAAGACGAAGATCGGCGCGCTGATGAAGAAGGTCATCGAGTTGTGCTCGAACGGCGTGCCGTGCCGGTCCCGCATCAGGTAGTTGATCAGGCCCTTGGACTTCTCCGGGTCCTCCTGGAGCGCCTCCAGGGACTGCTCCCCCGCCGTCGAGACCCGGGCCGCCCAGATGACGTCCGAGTCGGCGGCGGCGCTGCGGACCAGGTCCACGGTCACGTCGCTGCGGAACTGGGGGGCCGTCGTGCGGTCGCTCACGCGTTGCTCCTCGCGGATTCGGTGGTGCCGGTGGTGCCGGTGGTACTGGTCGCGCCCGCGGTGCGGTGCAGCCGGATCGCGTGCTGCATGGTCTTGCGGGCGCGCGGCACGTCGCCCGCGTCGGCGTACGCGACCGCCAGGCGGAAGAAGACCCGCCAGTCCCCCGGGGCCGCCTCGGCCTCGGCCCGGCGACGGGCGAACACCGCATCGGCCGAGGCCCGGTCGATCCGCCCGCCGGTGGTGCGCTTCAGCTCGTCGACCGGCAGGCCGCCCTCGGCCTCCAGCTCCTTGGCGAGCCGCTCGCTGTACCGGCCGAAGCGGACCGTCTGGCGCAGGAACCAGACGCCGATCACCGGGACGACGAAGGCGCAGAGGCCCAGGCCGATGCCCAGCGGCTTGCCGGTGGCGAGCAGCTGGACACCCTCGCCCACGCAGACCAGGGCGACCAGCAGCAGGACGCCGGAGAGGACGAAGAAGCCGGTACGGGAGGTCACGACGCGCTCCGGGGGGCGGACACGGTCACAGGTCCAGGAAGTGTTCGAGGCCGAGGGTCAGCCCGGGCGTCTCCACGACCTTGCGCACGCCGAGCAGGATTCCCGGCATGAAGCTGCTGTGGTGCAGCGAGTCGTGGCGGATGGTGAGGGTCTCACCGGTGTCCCCGAACATCACCTGCTGGTGGGCGAGCAGACCGCGCAGCCGGACGGCGTGCACGGGCACGCCGTCCACGTCGGCGCCGCGGGCGCCGGGCAGGCCGTGCGTGGTCGGGTCCTGCTGCGGCGGCCGGCCGGCCTCGGCGCGGGCGGCGGCGATCAGCTGGGCGGTGCGGGTGGCGGTGCCACTGGGCGCGTCGGCCTTGCGGTCGTGGTGCAGCTCGACCACCTCGACCGACTCGAAGTACCGGGCCGCGGTCTGGGCGAACTTCATGCCGAGCACGGCGCCGATGGAGAAGTTCGGCGCGATCAGCAGGCCGAGCTCCGGTGCCCCGTCGAGCCGGCCGCGGACGGTGGCCAGCCGCTCGTCGGTCCAGCCGGTGGTGCCGGTGACCACGTGGATGCCGTGCTGCAGGCAGTAGTCGAGGTTGTCCATCACCGAGTCGGGATGGGTCAGCTCGACGGCGACCTGCACGCCGGCGTCGGTGAGCTCGGAGAGCTCCGACCCCCGCCCGAGGGTGGCGACCAGCTCCAGGTCCGGGGCGGCCTCGACGGCCTTGACGGCCTCCGAGCCGATCCGCCCCTTGGCGCCGATCACGGCGACACGCAGCGTCATGGTGAGATGTCCCTTCAGACCAGCAGGTCGGCGAGCCGGGCGGCCCGCTTGTCGTTGATCGGACCGATCAGCGCGAGCGACGGCCGGTGGGCACCCAGCACATCACGGGCCACGGCGTGCACGTCGTCCAGGGTCACGGCCGCGATCTTCGCCAGCATCTCGTCCACCGACAGGTGGTGGCCGTAGCTGAGCTCCGCCTTGCCGATCCGGTTCATCAGCGAGCCGGTGTCCTCCATGCCGAGCACGGTGGAACCGGAGATCTGGCCGATGGCCCGGTGCAGCTCCTCCTCGGTGATGCCTTCGGCGACCACCTTGGCGAGCTCCTCGCGGCAGATCCGCAGCACCTCCTCGACCCGCTTGGGCTGGCAGCCGGCGTAGATGCCGAACAGGCCGCTGTCCGCGTACGAGGAGGAGTAGGAGTAGACCGAGTACGCCAGACCGCGCTTCTCGCGGACCTCCTGGAAGAGCCGCGAGCTCATGCCGCCGCCGAGGGCCGCGTTGAGCACGCCCATCGCCCAGCGGCGCTCGTCGTGCCGGGGCACACCGGGCACGCCCAGCACCAGGTGGGCCTGCTCGGTGGTGCGCTGGAGCACCTCCACCCGGCCGGCGGTGCGCAGCGCCTTGACGCCGCGCCGGGCCTCGGCGGGGGCGGCCTCGGAGCGGGCCAGCAGCGGGGCGAAGGCCTGCTCGACCTGCTTGACGACCTTGCGGTGGTCGAGGTTGCCGGCCGCGGCGACGACCAGGTGCTCGGGCTTGTAGCGGCGGTGGAAGAAGCCGGCGATCTGGTCGCGGGTGAGCGACCGGACGGTCTCCTGGGTGCCGAGGATCGGGCGGCCGAGCGGGCCGGTGCCGAAGATCACCTTGGCGAAGAGGTCGTGGACGACGTCACCGGGATCGTCCTCGGCCATCGCCATCTCCTCCAGGATGACGCCGCGTTCGGCCTCGACGTCCTCCGGGCGGATCAGGGAGCCGGTGAGCATGTCGCAGACCACGTCGATGGCCAGCGGGAGGTCGGTGTCGAGCACCCGCGCGTAGTAGCAGGTGTTCTCCTTGGCGGTGAAGGCGTTCATCTCGCCGCCGACCGCGTCCAGGGCGGCCGAGATGTCCAGCGCGCTGCGCCGCTCGGTGCCCTTGAAGAGCAGGTGCTCCAGGTAGTGGGTGGCGCCGTTGAGCTGCGGGGTCTCGTCACGCGAGCCGACGCCGACCCAGATGCCGAAGGTCGCGGAGCGCACCGTCGGCAGGGTCTCGGTGACGACGCGCAGGCCGCCGGGGAGGACGGTGCGGCGCACCGTGCCGGCGCCGTCCGCGCCCTTGAGCAGGGTCCGGGTCGTGCCGGGGCGCTGCTTCGCCGCCGAGGCCTGGGCCACGGTGGTACCTCCGTAGAAAGCAATCCGTAGAGAGCATGGGGAGCGGGACAACAGGGTGCGGCCCGCACGCCGACGGGGGCGTGCGGGCCGCTGGGTCAGCTAGCGGCGCTTCACTCGGAAGCGGCCTCGCCGGCCTCTTCGCCCTCGACGACCGGGATCAGGGAGAGCTTGCCGCGCGGGTCGATCTCGGCGATCTCGACCTGCACCTTGGCGCCGACGCCGAGGACGTCCTCGACGTTCTCGACGCGCTTGCCGCCGGCCAGCTTGCGGATCTGCGAGATGTGCAGCAGACCGTCCTTGCCCGGCATGAGCGACACGAAGGCACCGAAGGTCGTGGTCTTGACCACGGTGCCCAGGTAACGCTCTCCGACCTCCGGCATGGTCGGGTTCGCGATCTGGTTGATCGTGGTGCGGGCGGCCTCGGCGGCCGGGCCGTCGGCGGCACCGATGTAGATGGTGCCGTCGTCCTCGATCGTGATCTCGGCGCCGGTGTCCTCCTGGATCTGGTTGATCATCTTGCCCTTGGGGCCGATGACCTCACCGATCTTGTCCACCGGGATCTTGATGGTGATGATGCGCGGCGCGTTCGGGGACATCTCGTCCGGGGAGTCGATGGCCTCGTTCATCACGTCGAGGATGTGCAGGCGGGCGTCGCGGGCCTGCTTCAGCGCGGCGGCGAGCACCGACGCCGGGATGCCGTTGAGCTTGGTGTCCAGCTGCAGGGCGGTGATGAAGTTGCGGGTACCGGCGACCTTGAAGTCCATGTCGCCGTACGCGTCCTCGGCACCGAGGATGTCGGTGAGGGTCACGTAGTGGGTCTCACCGTCGATCTCCTGCGAGATCAGGCCCATCGCGATACCGGCGACGGCGGCCTTCAGCGGCACACCGGCGTTCAGCAGCGACATGGTCGAGGCGCAGACCGAGCCCATCGAGGTGGAGCCGTTGGAGCTCAGCGCCTCGGAGACCTGGCGGATGGCGTACGGGAACTCCTCGCGGGTCGGCAGGACCGGCAGGATCGCCCGCTCGGCGAGCGCGCCGTGGCCGATCTCGCGGCGCTTCGGCGAACCGACGCGGCCGGTCTCGCCGACCGAGTACGGCGGGAAGTTGTAGTTGTGCATGTAGCGGCGACGCGTCTCCGGGGAGAGCGTGTCCAGCTGCTGCTCCATGCGGAGCATGTTCAGCGTGGTGACACCCAGGATCTGGGTCTCGCCGCGCTCGAACAGGGCCGAGCCGTGCACCCGCGGGATGGCCTCGACCTCGGCGGCCAGGGTGCGGATGTCGGTGACACCGCGGCCGTCGATGCGGACCTTGTCCTTGATGACGCGCTCGCGGACGGTCTTCTTGGTCAGCGCGTTGTAGGCAGCGCTGATCTCCTTCTCGCGACCCTCGAACTCGGGCAGCAGCTTCTCGGCGGCCAGCGCCTTGACGCGGTCCAGCTCGTTGTTGCGCTCCTGCTTGCCCGCGATGGTGAGGGCCTGCGCCAGCTCGTCCTTGACGGCGGCGGACAGCGCGGCGAGCACGTCGTCCTGGTAGTCCAGGAAGACCGGGAACTCGCCGGTCGGCTTGGCGGCCTGGGCGGCCAGCTGGGCCTGGGCGGCGCAGAGCACCTTGATGAACGGCTTGGCGGCGTCCAGACCGGCGGCGACGATCTCCTCGGTCGGCGCCTCGGCGCCGCCCTCGACGAGCTTGATGGTCTTGTTCGTGGCCTCGGCCTCGACCATCATGATCGCGACGTCGCCGTCCGGCAGGGTGCGGCCGGCCACGACCATGTCGAAGACGGCCGACTCCAGCTCGCTGTGGGTCGGGAAGGCCACCCACTGGCCGTTGATCAGGGCGACGCGCACGCCACCGATCGGGCCGGAGAACGGCAGGCCCGCCAGCTGGGTGGAGGCGGAGGCGGCGTTGATGGCCACCACGTCGTACAGGTGGTCCGGGTTGAGCGCCATCACGGTGACGACGACCTGGATCTCGTTGCGCAGGCCCTTGACGAAGGACGGGCGCAGCGGGCGGTCGATCAGGCGGCAGGTGAGGATCGCGTCCTCGGAGGGCCGGCCCTCACGACGGAAGAAGGAGCCGGGGATGCGGCCGGCGGCGTACATCCGCTCCTCGACGTCCACCGTCAGCGGGAAGAAGTCGAAGTGCTCCTTCGGCTGCTTGGACGCGCTGGTCGCCGACAGCACCATGGTGTCGTCGTCCAGGTAGGCCACGGCGGAGCCGGCGGCCTGACGGGCCAGACGGCCGGTCTCGAAGCGGATGGTACGGGTGCCGAAGGAACCGTTGTCGATCACGGCCTCGGCGTAGAACACGTTCTCTTCCACCTGGAAGATCTCCTCTTTCGTACGTTCTCCGGGAGAGCGTCCCCGCGCATCGT
Source organism: Kitasatospora sp. NPDC002965 (assembly GCF_040611255.1). Taxonomy (NCBI): domain Bacteria; kingdom Bacillati; phylum Actinomycetota; class Actinomycetes; order Kitasatosporales; family Streptomycetaceae; genus Kitasatospora; species Kitasatospora sp. NPDC002965. Next base: position 9,004 of record NZ_JBEXNT010000090.1, read on the forward strand.
CTGCCGGGGGCCCCTGGCCCTCTTTCGCAGAGGGGGGCAGTCGGGCCGGTCTTCGATCGAAGCCTCCGGTGCGCCCCGCTTCGGTCTGCGGGGCTTCCGGCGGCCACTACCGAGGACCGGCGCCTCTCGACTGGCCGGGTCCGGGTTGGCGGTCCGCGTCTGGACGCTCTCTCGGATGCGGGCGGCTTCCGTTTGAAGCCTTCGTCCCGCGGGGGGTCTGGGGTCTTTCTGCCTGGGTGGCGCTCGACAGCGCCATCACCGGCATTTCCCACAACCCTACGGTGCAATCCTCGGGCACCTGGGGAGGTGCGCGCGAGTTGTTATGTTCGGGCGCCGCCAGGGGCGCCCCGGGCCATCGGCCGCAGCATACGCGCGAGGGGCGGCCCCCCGGTGTGGGGAGCCGCCCCGAGCGGCGGTCTTAGCGGGCGCCACCGGCGGCACCGCGGCGGATGCCCAGGCGGTCGACGAGCGTACGGAAGCGCTCGATGTCCTTCTTGGCCAGGTACTGCAGCAGACGGCGACGCTGGCCGACCAGGATGAGCAGGCCACGGCGCGAGTGGTGGTCGTGCTTGTGGACCTTGAGGTGCTCGGTCAGGTCCGCGATGCGGCGGGAGAGCATGGCGACCTGGACCTCGGGGGAGCCGGTGTCGCCCTCCTTCTGGCCGAACTCGGCGAAGATCTGCTTCTTGACGTCAGAGGCGAGAGCCACGTGCAACTCCTTCGAAGTGATACCAAGCGGTCCTGGTCTACGGCACAGGACTCTGTGAGAACTCGGTGTCGTGACGGGCGCGGCCGGCGGTCGGCGCCCCCGACGGGGGCGGACACACGGCTGCGCTCGAAGGCCAAGCGTACCAGTGCCGGTGATCCCGCCCGACGACGGCCGGTGCCCGGCAGGACGGGGCGGGTCAGCCGGTGGCTCCGCGCACCAGCCGGTAGACGTCGAGGACCGCCAGCACCAGCGGGACCAGCGCCATCAGGGTCAGGCTGTCGACCAGGTCCAGGATCCGCCCCCAGAACGGGGAGACCCCGAGTCGGGGCACCACCAGGGCGATCGCGACGAGGACCGCGGCGCCGAAGGCGATCGAGGCGGTCAGCCAGACGGTGCGCAGGTCCGCACCGGTGGAGCCGACACCCGCGCGGAGGACGAACTGCGGGGTGTGCAGGGCGAGTCCGACGACCAGTAGGGAGAGTCCGGACAGGCCGGCCACGGTCAGGCCGAGGACCTGCGCGCTGTAGCGGAAGAGCCGGGCCCGGAGCATGGTGGCGAGCCCGAGGGCGAGGGCGAGCAGTTCGGGGAAGGTCCCGTCGCTGAAGCCCAGCACCGCGCAGGCGCCGACGATCACCGCGGCGCAGCCGCCGACCAGGCCCACCAGCACCTCGTGGCCGCGGCGGGCCTGGTGGGCGATCCGCTCGTACTGCACCAGTTCGGCGCGGTCGGCCTCCTCGTCGTGGTCGCGGCTGCGCGTGCGGGCCTGGCCGGGGGCGCTGAATCCGACGGGCAGCCGGGCGAAGCGGGCGGAGAGGCCGGGCAGGAAGCCGATCACGGCGACGGCGGTGACACCGGTGACGGCGGCGATGTGGTCGGCCGGGGTGTCGGGCAGCAGGACGGCCGCGAAGGTGGCGAGCGCACCGGCGGCGGACAGGAAGGCGGCCGCGACGAACAGCGCGTCCCTCTCGGGCAGCAAACCGACCAGCAGGACGGCGACGACCAGGACGGTCACGCAGCCGGTGAGGAAGTGGAGCCGGCCGGGGCCCTCCAGGGGGGTGGCCGGGGAGAGGATCCCGCTGCCGGCGATCATGGCGTGCGGAAGGGCGCCGAGGCCGAGCGCGAGGCCGGCCCAGGCGTCCCGGTAGACCCGGGCCCGCACACCGGCGAAGGCGGTGAGCACGACGGCGACGACGCCGGAGAGCACACCGGGCAGGCCGTGCATGTCGTGACGCAGGTCAGCGAACCAGAGCACGAAGCCGAGCAGGGCGAGCAGCACGCCCGCGCCGGTCAGGCCGAAGGCCCGCATCAGTTCGGGGCTCCAGAACCGGCGGTCGGTCTCACCGGCGGTGGCGATGGCGTCGGCGACGTCGTCGTAGACGGCGGGGGGCAGCGACTCCGCGAACGGGCGGAGGCTGAGCAGGTCGCCGTCGCGCACCTGCTGGGCGGCGAGCGACAGGCTGCCGTCGAGGACGGTGCCGTCGCGGCGGACGAGGTGGAATCCGGTGGGGGCGCCGTCCGGCCGGGTCTGGTGGGAGAGCCGCAGCACCTCGGGATACACGTCCGCGAGCGGGATGTCCTCGGGCAGGGCGACGTCGATCCGGCTGTCCGGGGCGACGACGGTGACCCGGCAGAAGCCGGTGGTGGCAGAGGTGTTCATGACCCGGACCTCGCGTTCGCTCGACGCACTGGGCGCTCCCCCTCGTCGGCCCTGCCGACCTGCTGACCTTGCCGGTTCCGCTGATGGTTCTGCCGGTGATTCCGTCGGCGTTTCCGTTGACGTTTCCGTCGGCGTTTCCGTTGACGGCGCGCCGTGCGCCGGCGGCCGGTTCGACCCGGTCCCGATCGCGGCCTGCGATCGGAACCGGTCTACCCGGGACGCACATTGACGCAGCGTCACTTTACCGCCCGGCTCGCGCCCGTCCTCGCCGCAGGGCGGCGGACGGGCGGGCGGACGGCGGTGTGGCGGGGCGGGGCGCCCAGTAGGATCGGCCCCTGCGCGAGGCGACGGGGGCGGGGCCACGCTCCCCTCCCGGGTGCCTGCGGTCGGCGGAGCGGGGGCGGCGCCACACGGGGCGCCCTCACCCGTACGGATCCAGTGGCGTGAGGGCTGATGCCGTAGTGATCGAGCGAAGCGTTCGTGGTCGTGGGGTGGGGCGCGCATGGGCGTGATCACGGTGAAGCGGCCGCCCCGGGCCTATCCGCCGGCGGTGCCGGACGAGCCGGTGGAGCTGGTCGGCCCGCCCGAGCTGCCCCGTTCGGGCGGCGAGGACTGGGTGATGGGCGTCCTGCCGATGCTCGGGATGGGCGGGTCGGCGGTCTTCTTCTTCTCTCCGGGCGCCCCGGCCCCGATGAAGATCATGGGCGGTCTGATGATCGTCTCGACGGTCGGCATGGTGCTCGCCCAGATCGTCCGCGTCCGCCGGGGCGGGTCCACCGCCACCGCGGACGAGCGCCGCGACTACCTCAAGTACCTGCAGCAGATGCGCCGCCAGGTGCGCCGGACCGCCGAGCGCCAGCGCGGCGCGCAGTTGTTCCTCAATCCCGAGCCCGACCAGCTCTGGTCGATCGTGGCGGACGGCCGGCGGATCTGGGAACGCCGCACCGGCGACGCCGACTTCGCACAGATCCGGGTCGGCCGGGGGCCGGTGCAGCTGTCCACCCCGCTGGTCGCACCGCAGACGGCGCCGATGGACGAGCTGGAGCCGCTCTCGGCGGCCGCGATGCAGACCTTCCTGAAGGCCCACGGCACCCTGCAGGACCTGCCGTTGGCGGTCTCGCTGCGGGCGTTCTACCACGTCACGGTGTGCGGGGACCCGGACACCGTGTACGGCAACGTACGGGCGATGATCGCCCAGTTGACGACGCTGCACTCGCCGGACGACCTGCTGGTGGCGGTGGCCGCGGCGCCGGGCGCGGCGGAGGAGTGGGAGTGGACCAAGTGGCTCCCGCACAACCAGCACCGCAAGGAGTACGACGGCGCGGGCTCGCGCCGGCTGACCGCCACCGGCCTCGGCGAGCTGGAGTTCCTGCTGCAGGACGAACTGGCGGGCCGCCAGCGGTTCGTCAGGGACGCCGCGCCGTCCCCGGACCAGCCGCACGTCGTCGTCGTGACGGACGGCGCAGCGGTGCCGCACGACTCCTTGCTGGCCGGTGCCGAGGGCGTGCACGGGGTGACCGTCATCGAGGTGGTTCCCGGTGACCTGGACGAGCCGACCGGGCATCTGATCATGACGGTCTCGCCGGACACGCTGGTGCTCCGCTCGGCGTCGGGCGCGACGTACTCCGGCAAGCCGGACGTCCTGTCGGCCTGGCAGTCGGAGGCGCTCGCCCGCCAGCTGGCCCCGTACCGGGCGTCGGCCGGCGGCGACGACGAACCGCTGCTCTCCGACCTCGACTTCACCGACCTGATGAACTCGGGCGACCCGGGCTCCTTCGACGTGACCCGCAGCTGGCGCCGGCGGGCGCAGCACGAGCGGCTGCGGGTGCCGATCGGGGTCGGGGCCGGCGGCGAGCACATCCACCTGGACATCAAGGAGGCCGCGCTGGAGGGCATGGGTCCGCACGGCCTGTGCGTCGGCGCGACCGGCTCCGGCAAGTCCGAGCTGCTGCGCACCCTGGTGCTGGCGCTGGCGATGACGCACACCTCGGAGACCCTGAACTTCGTGCTCGCCGACTTCAAGGGCGGGGCCACCTTCGCGGGGATGGCGGACATGCCGCACACCTCGGCGGTGATCACCAACCTGGAGGGTCAGCTCACCCTGGTCGACCGCATGCGGGACGCGATCGAGGGCGAACTCAACCGCCGCCAGGAGCTGCTGCACCGGGCGGGCAACTACGCCAACGTCCACGAGTACGAGCGGGCCCGGGCGGCCGGCGCGGCGCTGGACCCGCTGCCCTCGCTGGTGCTGATCATCGACGAGTTCTCCGAACTCCTCACCGCCAAGCCCGACTTCATCGACATGTTCATCCAGATCGGCCGGATCGGCCGGTCGCTGGGGGTGCACCTGCTGCTGGCCTCGCAGCGCCTGGAGGAGGGCAAGCTGCGCGGCCTGGACACCTACCTCTCGTACCGGATCGGCCTGCGCACCTTCTCCGCGGCCGAGTCGCGGGCGGCGATCGGCGTGCCGGACGCCTACCACCTGCCGCCGGTGCCGGGCGTCGGCTACCTCAAGTTCGGCACCGACGTGATGGAGCGGTTCAAGGCCGCGTACGTGTCCGGGCCGTACCGGGCGCCGGGGCAGCAGCGGTCGACCGGCGGCCGGCTGGTGACCGCGCGGCCGGTGGTGTTCACGGCGGCCGAGGTGGAGGTGTCGGAACCGCCGGTGCAGGAGGTCGAGCCGCTCGTCGAGGAGCAGGACGACGCCCTGGTGGACACCGTGCTGGACGTGTTCGTGCAGCGGATGGCGGGCCGGGGCCCGGCCGCGCACCAGGTGTGGCTGCCGCCGCTGGACGCGCCGCCGAGCGTGGACCAGCTGCTGCCGCCGCTCCGGACGACCCCGGAACGCGGGCTGACCGCACCCGGGTACGGGGCGCTGGGCCGGCTGCGGGTGCCGGTCGGCACCGTCGACCGCCCGCGCGACCAGAAGCGCGACATCCTCGACCAGGACTACGCGGGCGCGGCCGGCCACGGACTGGTCGTCGGCGGGCCCCGGTCCGGCAAGTCGACGGTGGTGCGCACCGCGGTGGCCTCGTTCGCGCTCACCCACACCCCGCTGGAGGTGCAGTTCTACCTGCTGGACTTCGGCGGCGGCGGCTTCCAGTCGCTCCAGGACCTGCCGCACGTCGGCGGGGTGGCCGGGCGGCTGGACGTCGAGAAGGTCCGCCGGACCGTCTCCGAGGTGCACGGCGTGCTGAACCGGCGCGAGGAGCTGTTCCGGGCGACCGGACTCGACTCCATCGCGACCTACCGCTCCCGCCGGGCGGCCGGACAGCTGCCGGACGAGCGGTTCGGCGACGTCTTCCTGGTGATCGACGGCTGGAACACCTTCAAGCAGGAGTTCGAGATGCTGGAGGGCGTGATCGGGGACATCGCCCAGCGCGGCCTCGGCTACGGCGTCCACCTGATCGTCACCGCCGCCCGGTACGCGGAGGTGCGGCCGGCGCTCAAGGACCTGCTGCAGAACCGGACCGAACTGAAGCTCGGCGACGCGATGGAGTCCGAGGTGGACCGCCGGGTGGCGCAGAACGTGCCCGCCGTCCCGGGGCGCGGGGTCACCGCGGACCGGCTGCACTTCCTCACCGGCCTGCCGCGGCTCGACGGGTCGAGCGCGGTGGACGACCTCCGGGACGGCGTGGCCGGACTGGTCGCGGCCGTCGACGCCGCCTGGACGGGCCCGCGCGCGCCGCAGGTGCGGATGCTGCCGACGGTGCTGGACGGCCACGCGCTGCCGAAGGGCTTCGAGCACCCGGAGCGGGGCGTCGCGTTCGGCGTCGACGAGGCGGAGCTGGCACCGGCCTTCGTCAACTTCGAGACCGATCCGCTGTTCATCGTCTTCGGCGACACCGAGTCCGGGAAGTCGGCGCTGCTGCGGATGCTGGTCAAGCAGATCACCGACCGGTACACCCCGGACCAGGCCGGCATCGTGGTGGGCGACTACCGGCGGGCGCTGCTCGGCACCGTGCCGCCGGACCACCTGGTGGAGTACGCGGCCGCGCAGCCGGCCATGACCCGGGTGGTCGAGATGCTGCGCGGGGCGTGCGCCCGCCGTCTGCCCGGACCGGACGTGACCCCCGAGCAGCTGCGCAACCGCAGCTGGTACAGCGGCAAGGACATGTTCGTCGTCGTGGACGACTACGAGCTGGTGGCCACCGCCTCCGGCAACCCGCTGGCCGCGCTGACGGAGTTCCTGCCGTTCGCCCGCGACATCGGTCTGCGGGTGATCGTGGCGCGGAGCGCGGGCGGGGCCGGCCGGTCGCTGTACGAGCCGTTCATGCAGCGGATGCGCGAGCTGGGCGGCCAGGGCGTGCTGCTGTCCGGCAACCGGGACGAGGGGGCGCTGCTGGGCACGGTCAAGCCGCAGGCGCTGCCGCCGGGCCGCGGGGTGTTCGTCTCGCGCCGGGTGACCGGCGGGCAGATGGTCCAGACCGGCTGGCTGCCGGCGTCGTGACGCGCCGGCGTGGGTATGCACGACGGACCCGACACAGGTGACGGAGGGTGATCGACGGGCCGGATCCGCGGGGGTCCGGCCCCGCCCCACGTCCCATCTGCTGAAACGTTACCTAGATCTTTACGCCGGAGGGCTGCGGTTCCCGCACCTCCCGGAACGGCGGGCGGGCCACCCGGGGGCGGCCGATCGACCTGTCCTGACGTCGAGACGCCGCCTTTGAATAGGCGCGCGCAATGCCGCGTTCACCTTGGATTCAGGCCCATGGTGGCGAAGGTAACAAGTCGGACATGCATAGTGATGACGATCTGTGATCATGAGATCGCATGCTTATGCCGTCGACCGCAACGGATTCCGAAGCAATTCGACGATTGACTCGATCGATACGGGCAAGGTTCCATGGCGGCCCGGGAGCGACAGAACCAGAAACCGAGCAACCAGCCAGCGGAGGCGATACCGCTCCCTCTCCAGGACCGCACAGAGCCGATCGGAAGCCTCATGACCGACACGCTTCGCCCGCCACGCGCCGTAGCCCCCGCCACGGCGACCGCGGGCACCGCCGCCGCCCCGCAGACGCTCAAGCGCTCGATCGGCGTCGTGGGCGGCACGCTGCTCACGCTGTCCTGCGTCACCCCCGCCTCCACGCTCTTCGTGATCGTCCCGGAGCTGTTCTCCAGCATCGGCAGCGCCACCGCGCTGGCCATCGCGATCGGCTCGGTGCTCTGTATCGCGGTCGCCTTCTGCTACTCCGAGCTCGGCACCCTGATCCCCAGCGCGGGCGGCGAGTACGCGATGGTCGGCACGCTGGCCGGACGGCTGGCCGGCTGGCTGGTCTTCGTGCTCTCGCTGATCGTGGTGATGATCGTCCCCTCGGTGATCGCCCTCGGCACCGCCGACTACCTCGCGCCCGTGCTCCACGTCGACAAGCCGATCGCCGGCGCCGCGGTGATGCTCGCCGCCACCCTGGCCGGCCTGCTCGACCTGCGCGCCAACGCCTGGATCACCGGCATCTTCCTGGTCCTGGAGGTCATCGCCGCCGGGGTCGTCTCGGTGCTGGGCTTCGCCCACGCCAACAGCGACGCGCCGAGCATGCTGCACGGCGTCGTCACCGGCGAGGACGGCGTCACCACCACGGTGAGCATCGGCGCCGTCATCGGCGCACTCGGCATCGCGCTCTTCATCACCCAGGGCTTCTCCACCGCCGTCTACCTTTCCGAGGAGCTGGAGAACCCGCGCCGCAACGTCTCCCGCACCGTGCTGTGGACGCTGGGCATCTCCGCCGCCGTCATCCTCGTCCCGGTCACCGCGATCACCGTGGGCGCCCCCGACCTGGCGACGCTCAGCTCGGGCGACATCTCCGGCATGGTCACCGCCTGGAGCAACTCCGCGGTCGGCACCTTCATCAGCCTCTGCGTCGCCCTGGCCATCATCAACGCCGGCATCGTCATGGTCATCCAGAACTCCCGGGTGCTGTTCGCCTCGGCCCGCGACAAGGCCTGGCCCGACCCGGTCAACAAGGCCTTCGCCACCCTGGGCCGGTTCGGCTCCCCGTGGGTCGCCACCCTGGCCGTCGGCCTGCCGGGCGCCGCGCTCTGCTTCGTCGAGGGCGAGCTGCTCAGCGAGATCACCGGCGTCGCCGTCACCGGGATGTACCTGCTGGTCGCGATCGCCGCGCTGCTCTCCCGCCGCGACCGGCACAAGCACGCCGCCGCCTGGCGGATGCCGCTCTGGCCCGCCGTCCCGGTGGTCCTGATCGTCGTGCTGGTCTACATCATCACCCAGCTCGACACCGTGCCGCTGCTGTGGACCGGCGGCATCACCGCGGCCGCCACCCTCTACTGGCTGTTCTACCTGCGCCCCCGGCAGGACACCCGCTGGGTGATCAGCCTCCCCGAGGACCAGCAGGGCTGATCCGACCTCCCCCCTCCCCCATGCGGCAGTGCCCCGGGCCCCCCGGCCCGGGGCACTGCCGTGTCGTGGCCCGGCCGCCGCTACTTCTTGAGCTTCCACTGCGGGGCCGTGGCGACCGCCTTCAGCTGCTCGACGGTCAGCGCCGGGGTGGCCCGGGTGGCCGGGGTGCGCAGGCCGGCGCTGTTGAAGGCGCTGATCACCACCCGCAGGCCGTCCGCGTGGAGGGTGTCGACCGTCCACATGCCGCCCTGCTTGAGGACGGTCACCCGGGTGCCGTCCGGGAGCCTCTCGGCGTTGCCGAACAACAGCTCGACCGCATTGTCATGGCTCCCGTCCTGCACGTTGACCTGCACCAGGGACTTGCCCTTGCCGTCGTCCACCACGAAGTCGGCGAAGCCCGGCTGGCCGCCGGTCTCGGCCTGCTTCAGACCGGCCGGCAGCAGCCCGGCGGTGATCGCCAGGATCTCGTCCTTGCCGTACTCCTCGGTGTCGCGCGGCTTCACCGGCGCCGGGAGGGGGATGCCCGCGACGATCCGGTCCCAGGACTTGCCGGTGACCACCGCCGTCAGCTGCTCGGGTGTCAGCGGCGGGGCGGGCCGGGAGACCGGCGCCCCCTTCGCGGCCGGGGCGTTCCACTCGGTCAGCTGGACCATCCGGCCGTCCTGGCCGACCAGCCGGGCGAACCACCGCTTGGTCTCGGCCCGGTTGTCGGGGTACTCGTAGCCCTGGAACACGGTCAGCGAGCCGCCACCCGGCAGGGCGGTCGAGGTGCAGGCGTCGAACCGCATCGCCTTCCGGTCCGGGCAGCCGTTCTCCGTACGGCGTGCGTCGCCCTCCCCGTACCGGTCCAGCGAGAGGCTCAGCACGGACCCGCCCTTGCCGTCGTCGAAGAGCAGCGGCCCGGCGGCATCACCGGTGCCGGTGACCTTGCCCGCGGGCAGCAGGGTCCGGAGGACGGCGATCGCCTCGGGGACGGAGTAGGCGCGGGCCGGGGCCCCGTCCTGGCCTCCCTGGCCTCCCTGGTCGCTCTGGTCGCTCTGGTCGGTACCGGTGCCGGTGCCGGTGGCGCTCACGCTCGCGGTTCCGCCGCCCGCCGCGGGTGCGGTCTGCGGCGCGGTGGCCGGGGAGCCTCCGGTGCCGCCGGTGAGGTACATCGCGCCGGTGCCGACCAGGGCCAGCGCGACCGCGCCGCCCAGCGCCGCGGTGGCCGAGCGCCGCCGCCGGAGCCGGCGGCCCCGGGCCAGGCCACCGACCGCCAGCGCCTGCCGGCCCTCGCCCCCGAAGCCCTCACCCGTGCGGGTCATGGCGAAGAGAAGATCATCCTCGAACCTGTCCTGTTCGGACATGCGTGATCACCGTTTCAATAGGTGGCGGGTGGTGGCGGGTGGTGGCGGGTGGCACCGGGCATCGGTGCGAGCGCGGGGCCAGGGGGGGCGCCGGGCAGCGGTAGGGCAGGGGGCTCGGTGTGCGGTGTGCGGTGTGCGGTCAGGAGACGTCCGGAAGCGACAGGAAGCGTCAAGGATCGGTCATCGAACGGCGAGCTCGGCCAGCGTCTCCCCGAACTGCGCCCGCAGCCGGGCCAGCGCCCGCGTGGTCCGGGTCCGGACCGCTCCCGAGGAGACCCGCAGCACCTCGGCGGTCTCCTCGACACTGCGATCCTCCCAGTAGCGCAGCACCAGCACCGCCCGGTCCTTGGGCGGCAGCCCGCCGAGCGCGTCGAGCAGGGTCAGCCGCAGCGCGCGGTCCGCCTCCCGGCCCGCACGCTCGGGCAGCTCGCCGGTGGGCCGCTCCCCGCTGGAACGCCGGCGCTGCTGGGCGAGGAAGGTCCGCACCATGACCGTGTGGGCGTACGCGCCGGGGTTCTCGACCCGGTACCGCCCGCCGGTCCAGGCACTGCGGCGCCACAGCACGTACATCCGCCCGAGGGCCTCCTGGACGAGGTCCTCCGCGTAGTGGGTGTCCCCACTGGTGAGCAGGCACGCCGAGCGGTACAGCCGCCCCGTGTGGCCCGCCACGAGCTCCAGGAACTCCCCGTCCTTGGCCTCGCGCGTGCCCCCGGTCCGTCCCATCCGACGTGCCTCCCCCGCCCTGCTCACTCCCCCGACACGGGAGGGATGCGATGAGCGGGGCCGGATGTTACAGCCCGACCGGAAAAGATTCCGGAACTCAGTCCGAGGGCCGGCGGCGGTGGTCGCGGAGCACCACGGCGCCGCCGATCACCAGGGCCACCAGCAGGGCGCCGACACCCAGCACGTAGGTGGCGGTCCGGCCGTCCCGGTCGGCCCGGGTCTCGCCGAGACCGGGCGGCCGCGGCACGATCGGGGCGGCGGCCCGCCGGACCGGCGGATCCTCGGTGGCCCGGTCCGGCGGCGCGACGGGCGCGGTGGCCACGGCCTTCACCGGGTCGACGACACCCCACCCGACGTACTCGTTGGGCTTGTGGTCGGTACGCTGCGCGGTCTGCTCGATCCAGGCCCGCACCTGGCTCGGCCGCCAGTCCCCGTGCGCGCCGACCAGCAGCGCGGCCAGCCCGGCCACGTACGGCGCGGCGAAGCTGGTGCCGTTGTCCACGCACTGGCCGCCGCGCGGGACGGTGGAGAGCATGTCGACGCCGGGCGCCGCGACGTCCACGAAGTCGCCGTACTGGGAGAAGTAGGTCCGCTCGTTGTTGCGGTCCGAGGCGCCGACGGCGAGCACGGTCGGGAAGGCCGCCGGGTAGGTGTCGCCCTTCCTGCCGTCGTTGCCGCTGGAGGCCACCACCACCGCGCCCCGGCTCTCGGCGTTCTCGATCGCGGCCTTCAGCTCGGCGTAGCCGACGAACCCGCTGTCGCCCGCGCCGCGCACGTCCTGGGAGATGTTGACGACCCGCGCGCCCTGCCGGACGGCCGAGTCGATCGCCTCGACCAGCGAGTGGACGTCCCCGTTGCCCTCCGCGTCGTTCTGCCGGATCGACAGGATGGTGGCACCCGGGGCGATGCCGACGAAGCCGGTCTGCTCGCTGCGCCCGGCGGCGATGATGCCGGCGACCTTGGTGCCGTGACCGACCAGGTCGTTCTTGCCGCCGCCCTCGATCCGGCGGCCCTCCTTGTCCTTCAGCAGCGATCCGCCGTCGATCACCCGGTGCGCGAGCTGCGGGTTCTGGTCGTCCACCCCGGTGTCGATGACCGCGACCAGCACCCCCGCGCCGGTGGTCGCGCCGCCCTGCCAGAGCTCGTCCAGCACCATCCGCTGCAGGGACCACGGCACGGCCTGCACGTTCGGCGCGGACCTGCCGCAGTCCCCGGCCGCGGCGATGCCCGGTCCGGCGGCGATGCCCGGTGCGGCGGCGGCACCCGGTCCTGCGGCGACCGACGGGGCCACCGCCGGGCCGCCGAGCACCGCCAGCGACGCCAGCGCCACGGCCGCCGTCCGGTACCTGGCCACCGGCACCCTGCCACCCCTCATGTCGTCCACCCCGGTTGCGCGCCAGGGGCGGGTGCCCGCCGGGCAACCCGCCCCTCGTCGAGTCGTGCTCGGGCCGCAGCCCGCCGTCAGCCCGTCCAGAGGGTGGCGTTGCGGTTCTCGGTGTTCTGGTAGCTCTCGGCCGCCTTGTCCAGGGAGTTGGCGATCTGCGCCAGCACCTGCTGCAGGTGCGCGGCGCGCTCGTCCCACTTCGTCTGGTGGGCCTGGTAGCCCTGCTGGGCAACGCCCTCCCAGCTGGTGGCGATCTTGGTGACACCCGCCTTCAGCTCCTCAAGCTGGGCGTTGATCGTCTGCGCGGTCCGCCGGACCTCGGAACTGGCGCTCTTGATGGTGCTGAAGTTGACGAGAATGTGTTCGGCCACGATGTCTCCTAGTCGAGGCTGCGAAGCGCCCCATCACCCGAGGGGCGCGTCGCCGGGTGAGCGGACGGAACGGGAATCAGACCGCGCCGGCGCCGAAGGTCGCCTGCTGCTCCGCGTCGGCCTGCGCGTACTTCTGGGTCGTGAGCTCGATCGCTTCCTTGATCGCCACCAGCGACTTGTTGAGCTCCTGGGCGTCCGTGTTGAACTGGCCCTGGAGGTTCGTGTACGCCTGCGCGGCCTGCCCCTGCCAACCGCTGGTGATCGAGGTGACCAGGTTGTTGAGGCCGTTGATCTCGGTGTTGATCGCGCCGATGACCTCGTCCATGTGCTTGGCGAACGCCAGCATCTCCTGAGCGGTCGTCCTGAACTGACCCATGCTCCACCGTCCCCCACGAGACAGACCCTGTGTCCGGGGCGCCGGTTCCGAGCCCCCCGCGCATCACCGGTGTGATGTCCTGCAGCACTGTAGTCGGCACACGCAGCTCACCCAACCTCGCGCGGGGGGCCGGTTACCAAGCCATGACATCACGTCAGTTTCCTTGCGCTGAAAGGCGATAGACCGATCATGCGTTCTGCTGCTGAGCTGCGCTCCTGGCATTGAGCGCCGGGCCGGCCGGCACCAGGTTCGACCACTGCCGGGGGACGGGGGCCGGCTGCAGGCCCTCGTAGCCGAGCCGGGCCTGGTTGCCGCCCGCCTCCTCCGGCCGGCCCGCCGCGGCCGGGGCCCCGGACTGTCCGGACGAGGCCGACGAGGCCGACGAGGCCGACGAGGCCGACGGGACCGGCTGGGCCGACGCCGCGGCCTGACCGCCCTTGCCGCTGTCGCCGCTGGCCGGCACCGCGTACCGCAGGCCCGTCTCGGTGATCAGGAAGTCGGTGCCGGAGCCGTCCGTCCCGTTGTCCAGCGCCCGGTAGAACAGGCCGTGGCCGGGCGTCACGTGCGCCGACGCCGCCCCGTTGCCGTACCGCGCCGGATAGTCCGGGCCGGCCCAGACGCTGCGCCGCGGGGACCTGCCGTCCTCCGCCACCCCGTCGAAGGTGCTGCAGACCACGGCCCTCGCGTCCTTCTGCGCCTGCCAGTCGTTGACCGGGGCACCCGTCCTGGTGGGCCAGTCGGCGGCGCCGTCGGCCGTCAGCGGAGTGCTGCTGTTGAGCGCGGCGTGCTCGGCCGGGGTGATGTCCTCGATCCGCGGGTTCCGGTTGGCGTCCTGGTCGTACAGCGGCTGCAACAGCGGGTTCTGCCTGATCAGTTCGGCCTGGAACGGGGTGATCAGCAGCAGCCGGCTCCTCCCCACCACGTAGTGCCGGTCACCGAACCGGACCAGCCGGCCCACCTTGCGGTTCTCCGGATTCTGCAACGCCACGGAGGAGTTGGGGGCCTTGGTGTCCGGCACCAGCCCGTCGATCCGCGGGAAGACGATGTCACTGCCCGGCGCCAGCGTGTCCAGCCAGTCCTTCTTCACCTTCTGCGGGCTGGCGGTCGCCCCGAAGACCGCCCCCATCAGCTGCGTCCGCGTGGCGTCCGAGTCCTCCGGACCGCCGATCGCGTGCCTCCGGCCCTTCGAGTCCACCAGGAACAGCCTCAGCCGCCCCCCGCCCGCACCGGCCTGCCCGGAGCGGGCCGCCACCTGCGGGTCGTCCGCCTGCTGCACCAGCAGCGCCTGGTCGACGTCGAGCAGCCGGTCCGGCGCCTCCAGCGCCCGGGCGTCGGCGCCGCCCGCCACGAAGACCGCCTGGTTGACCGTGTTCCCCCCGTCGTCCGCGCCCGGACGGTCGCAGACCGACCACTTCATCGGCCGGCTCGCGTTCTCCCTCGACGGCAACTTGTCCGGGGCGTAGGGGATGCCGATCGTCGGGCCGTGGTTGGGGTACTTGTCGAGCACCCCGTCGGCGACCACCACCACCTTGGCGCCCACCGGCAGCACCAGCCGCGCCGACGACATGTTCAGCACCTGGTGCAACCGCTTGGTCCGGCCGTCCGGATCGGTCAGCACGACGTACCGGGTGGTGCTCTGCTTGCCCTGGACGATGAACCTGCCCTCGTCCCAGCCGAGCGGCGCGCTCGGCCGGAACACCCCCCAGAGCCCGAAGCCACCGACCACCAGCGCCCCGACGACCACGCTCGGCAGGACCGCCCTCACCGGACGCGGCGCGTCCTCGTCGCTCCCCCCGCCACCGGGCAGGAGGAAGGCTCCGACCGTGCGCCTGCGGGCGAAGGTGTAGGCGTTCAGCTCGTCCCGACGCGATGCCATGCTCGTCGTCCCCCCTGTCAGACCGACCTGCCCCGTGGTCCGCATCCGCCGGGCGAGAACGTGCTCGAACCTCTACGATGCGGCAGCAGACGGTGAGTACGGTACGGGCACGGATCACGAACGGGCCAGCGGGACAAGACAACTGACTTAGCGAAAGGGGCCACCGGGGGATGCCAGGCCAGACCGCTCCAGGACGTCGCAGCACGGCACGGAACAGCGGACCACGCCGCCCCGGACCCCGCCCGCAACCCGGCCCCGGCACCTCCGCCACCCCGACCCGCCCCGACCCGGCCGACAGCCCCGTCCCGGTCCGCGTCCACCCCCGCCCCGGGCTCCTGGGCGGTCGCCTGGCGCTCCACCAACTGGTGCTCGTCGAGGTCGCGTCGGCTCTGGCCGCAGTCGGCTGGACGATCAGCCGACCGGTCGCCGCCGCGTTCGGCGCGATCGCCCTGGTCCTGCTGGTGCTCGCGGTCGTCCCGGTCCGCGGTCGCACCGCCCCCGAGGCGCTGCGGGTCCGGGCCGCCCTGCGGGCCCGCCGGAAGCGCGCCCGGGCCGACGCACCGCCGGCCGGCACCGACCCGGCGCTCGCCCCCGCGCTGGAGCTGGAGCCCGCGCTGCGCACCTGCACCCACACCACCGAGGCGGCCTTCGGCGGCCGTCCGGTCCGCCGGGAGACCGGCATGGTCGGCGACGGCACCTTCCTGAGCACCGTCCTGCTCGTCCAGACCAAGGACCGCCCGCTGCGCCCCGCCCGCACCGCCCGGCCGCTCCCGCTGGACGTCGTCTGCTCCGTGCTGCGGGTGGACGACATCACCCTGGAGTCGGTCCAGCTGGTCCAGCACACCCGGCCGGCGCCCGCGCCGCACCTGCCCGAACAGTCGCTGGCCGCCCGCGCCTACCGGGAGCTGCCGGACGGCGCAGCCACCCCCGGCCTGCGGCTCACCTGGGTGGCGCTCAAGCTCGACCCCGAACGGGCGGCCACCGCGGTGCGCGCCCGGGGCGGCGGCGAGGAGGGCGCCCGCAAGGCACTCCAGCGGGTCACCGACCAGCTCGCCGGGCGTCTGAACAGCGCGGGCTTCGACGCGACCGTGCTCGACGAACGCGAGCTGATCGCCGCACTCGCCACCTCCGCCTGCGTCAACCCCCTGGCCACGGCCGGACGCCGGGGCACGGGCGGCGGCGGCAGCGGGCGGCGCACCCAGGAGGGCAACCGGTTCTGGCGGGTCGACGACCGCTGGCACAGCACCTACTGGATCTCCCGCTGGCCGCAACTCGGCCGCCCCGGCGGCGCCCCCGGCCGGATCGCCGTCCCCGACCTGGTGAACCTGGTCACCGGCGCACCCGCGCTGGCGAGCACCTTCAGCCTCACCGCCGGGCACGGCACCGGCGGCTCGGTGACGCTCAGCGGCCACGTCCGGGTGACCGGGCGCAGCGAGAGCGAGGCCGTCCGGATCGGACGCCGGGTCGAGGCCCGCGCGCAGGGCGCCGGCCTGGGGCTGACCCGGCTCGACCTGGAGCAGGCCCCCGGCGTGCTCGCCACCCTCCCGCTGGGAGGTACCGCCTGATGGCGTACCAGGGCTACCGGCCGACCGGTGCGCCGACCGGAGCCGGGCGGCGGCCGAGGATCCCGTCCCGGCTGCTGCCCGGTTTCGGGCTTCGCGGCCCGCGGCGGGAGAAGCACGTGCTGGCCGTCGGGGATCTTGCCGCGCTGGCCTTCCCGGTCGGCGACGACGGCGTACTGATCGGCCAGGACGTGCACCGGGCGCAGCCCGCCGTGCTCGGACTGTTCCGGCCCGGCGCCTACGACCTGGTCCTGGTCGGCGGCGTCTGGACGGCGCAGGTCATCGCGCTGCGGGCGGCCGCCACCGGCGCCCGGGTCGCCGTGGAGACCGCCCGCGCCCACCTGTGGGGCCCGCTCGCTCAGGCCGCCGGCGGCGGTCAGCCGTGCGTCACCGTCCACCAGGTCGGCAGACTCGGCCCGCAGGGCGCCTCGGTCACCTCGCCGGTCCTGGTGGTGCGCGACCTCGGCGCCCGCCCGCCCGGCAGCCGGCTCTCCGCCACACCCTGGCAGACCACCCTGACCGTGCTGCCGTACCTGGGGCCGAACGCGGCCCGGGTGCTCAACGCGGCCGACCTGGTCGGGGTGCAACGGGTCTCGCCGCAGGAGGCGGAGCTGATCGGCCGGGTGCTGTCGCTCGGCCCGCCCGAGGTCGGGGCGCTGCCCACCCTCGCCGAGGACCTGACGCTCTGGACGACCCGGATGAGCCGGCAGTACGTACGGGTCGTCGCCGGGCAGGCGGAACGGCAGGTCCTGGGCGGCCCGCGGCGGATCGACTGACCCGGCCGATCCCGGTCGCGGCCCGGTCGGAGATGAGATACCGCCTTCAGTGGGGGGTGGCTCACGGCCTAGGCTGTGATGCGGCAACGGCACCGCGAACGTGCGGCGGCGAACACGAGGGAGCCTCAGGTGAGTAGCGATCGGGACGGCGTCTACGTCGGCGACAACGCGGCGGAGGACGACGACGACTGGTCCGACGCGCCCGACTACACTCCCCCGTCCTGGTACGTGCAGACGGACGCCCCGGGTGCTCCGGCGGCTCCCGGTCCGGCTCCGACGCCTGCCCCTGCCCCTGCCCCGACGGCAGCGGCTCCGGTGGCGCCGCCCGCTCCGGCTCCGGTGGCCCCCGTTCCGGCCGCCGAGCCCGCTCCGCAACCCCAGCCGCCGGTCCAGCCCCACTTCCAGCCGCAGCCGGCGCCCGCGCCGGCCGTCCCGGCCGCACCCACCGCCGGGATAGCGGCGCCGCACCCCCCGTTCGCCGCTCCGCCGACCCACCCGGCCGCGCCCGCGCCCGCCCCGGTTCCCGCCCCGTACGCGGAGCAGCCGCCGGCCGTCGCCCAGCCCTGGCCCGCGGCCGACCCGTCGGTGCAGCCGCAGCCCTACCCCGGTGGACCCCACCCGCCTGCGCCCGCCCCGGCGCCGCTGCCGGCGCAGCCGGCCCTGCCGTACCCGGACCCGCAGCAGCAGCAGGCCCAGGGGTACCCGCAGGCCCAGCCCCAGCCTCAGCCGTACTCCCAGCAAGCCCAGCAGGCCCAGCAGGTGGTGCAGCAGCCGCAGGACCCGCAGGCCGCCGCCTGGGCCGCCGCGCAGCAGGCCGCCCAGCAGGCCCCGGCTCCGCAGCCCGGCCCACAGCCCGGCCCGCAGGCCGCCGCCGACCCGCGCGCGGCCGGCTGGCCCCAGCCGAACGCCTACCAGCAGCAGCCCCCGCAGCCGGGCCCGGGCCTGCCCGCCCAGCCCTGGCAGCAGCAGCCCGACGCCCCGCAGGCGCCCGCCGCGATGCAGCAGTCCGGGGCCCCGCAGCAGACCGCGCACGGCGCCCCGCTCGGCTACACGGCCGCCGTCGAGCTCTCCTCGGACCGCCTGCTGCGCAGCCAGCCGAAGCAGCAGCGCCAGCAGCCGCGGTTCCAGTTCGGCGGCAAGGCCGCTGCCGCCGAGAAGTCCCGCAAGCTGGAGATCATCCGCACCCCGGTGCTCAGCTGCTACCGGATCGCCGTGATCAGCCTCAAGGGCGGCGTTGGCAAGACCACGACCACGACCGCCCTCGGCGCGACGCTGGCCAGCGAGCGCCAGGACAAGGTGATCGCGATCGACGCCAACCCGGACGCCGGCACGCTCGGCCGCCGGGTCAAGCGGCAGACCGGCGCGACCATCCGCGACCTGGTGACGGCCATCCCGCACCTGCGCAGCTACATGGACATCCGTCAGTTCACCTCACAGGACCTGCACTCGGGCCTGGAGATCCTGGCGAACGACGTCGACCCGGCCGTCTCGACGACCTTCAACGACTCGGACTACCGGCAGGTCATCGACGTGCTGGGCCGCCAGTACCCGATCATCCTGACCGACTCCGGCACGGGCCTGCTGTACAGCGCGATGCGCGGGGTGCTGGACCTCGCCGACCAGCTGATCATCGTCTCCACCCCCAGCGTGGACGGCGCCTCGTCCGCCTCGACCACGCTGGACTGGCTCTCCGCGCACGGCTACGCCGATCTGGTGCAGCGTTCGATCACCGTGGTCTCCGGGGTCCGCGAGACCAGCAAGATGATCAAGGTCGAGGACATCGTCGCGCACTTCCGGACCCGCTGCCGGGGCGTGGTCGTGGTGCCGTTCGACGAGAGCCTGGCGGCCGGCGCCGAGGTCAACCTCGACATGATGCGGCCCAAGGTCCGCGAGGCGTACTTCGACCTCGCCGCGCTGGTCGCCGAGGACATCGTCCGCGCCCAGCAGGCCGCGGCCCAGCAGGCGAGCTGGCAGCACCCGGGCGCACAGCAGTACGCCGCCGCACCGCAGCCCTACGCCCCGCAGCAGCAGCCGGCCCAGCAGCCCGGCCCGCTCCACCCGGACCCGCAGCAGCAGCCGTACCCGCACCAGCAGCCGGTGCAACCGTGGCAGCAGCCGGGCCCCCAGCCAGTCCCCGGTGCTCCCTGGGCGCAGCCGGGCCAGACCCCGCCGCCGGCCGGCTACGGCTACCCGCCGCAGGGTCCGCCCCAGCCGGCGCCGGAGTGGCAGCAGCCGCAGCAGCCCGCGCCGCCGGGCGGTGGATACGGCTACCCCCAGCCCGACGGCGGCCAGCAGCCGCCCGCCGGGTACGGCTACCCGCCGCCGCCCGCACCGCCCCAGCAACAGCAGTAGGAGCAGTAGGGGAGCGCACCGCGCGCAAGGGCCCGCCGACCGGAGTCGGCGGGCCCTTGCGCGCGGATCCGGCGTCAGCCGGCGTCGGTCAGCTCGCGCGACCGCTTCACGTCGTCGGCCATCCGGTCCAGCAGCGCCTCGATCGAGTCGAACTTCTCCATCCCGCGCAGGTAGACGAGGAACTCGACGGCCACGTGCAGCCCGTAGAGGTCCAGCCCGACCCGGTCGATGGCGTACGCCTCGACGGTCCGGGCGGTGCCGTCGAAGGTCGGGTTGGTGCCGACCGAGATGGCCGCCGGCATCCGCTCGCCGTCGGCCGTCAGCCAGCCCGCGTACACCCCGTCGGCCGGAACGGCGCTGTGCGGCACGGTGTCCACGTTGGCGGTCGGGTAGCCCAGCTCGCGGCCGCGCTGCGCGCCGCGCACCACCTCGCCCTCCACCCGGTGCGGACGGCCCAGCACCTCGCCGGCCCCGGCCACGTCGCCCGCGGCGACCAGCCGGCGGGTCAGGGTCGAGGAGAACGGCTCGCCGTCACCCGCCGCCCCGCGCACCCGGAGGTCGACGACCTCGACGCCGCAGTCGGCCGACCGGCCCAGTTCGGCCAGCAGCGCGACGTTGCCGGCCGCCCGGTGGCCGAACCGGAAGTTCGGCCCCTCGACGACCAGGCACGCGTGCAGCGCGTCCACCAGCACCTGCCGGAAGAACTCCTCCGGGGACTCCTTCGAGAACTCGGTGGTGAACGGCAGCACCAGGACGGCGTCCACGCCGAGCGCCTCGATCAGCTCCGCGCGGCGCGGCTGCGGGGCCAGCAGCGCCGGGTGGCTGCCCGGACGGACCACCTCGCTCGGGTGCGGGTCGAAGGTGACCACGACCGACCGGACCCCGAGCTCGCGGGCGCGCTCGACCGCCCGGCCGATGATCAGCTGGTGCCCACGGTGCACTCCGTCGAACGAGCCGATGGTGACGACGCTGCGTCCCCAGTCACCGGGGATCTCCTCCAGGCCACGCCAGCGTTGCACCCTGACCGCTCCTTGTTCCGTACGACGCGTACCTTCTGTACGCTCAAACGCTCAAAACCCGAACCCCTATAGCGTGCCATGCGCCTGTCCCGAGTTCGGCACCGGAAGGCGGGTTGGACGCACCGCCGGGTGCCGGGCCCCGGTGCCGGGTGTACGAAGCGACCCCGTCCCGGGCCCCGGGCCGGCCCCCCGCCCGGCCTCGGCAGCCGCGTCCCGCGGGTCCCGGCCCGCCGCCACCAGGTCGCGCAGCCGGTCCAGGCGGGGACCGGCGGGGCGGGTGGGCCTGCCGTCCGCCGGCCACCGTGCCAGCAGCAGCGCGAACGCCGCCGACCCGCCGGCGCAGCGGACCAGCAGCCCGTCCGCGTCCGGCAGCCCGGCCGCCGCCCGCACCAGGACGGCCCTGGCCCTGACCGGCCGCTCGGCCGCGCAGTGCTCGGCGAGCGCGGCCACGGCGGCGGCCAGCACCTCCGGATCGCCCTCGGTGGCCAGCAGGGTGTCCAGCAGCTCACAACGCAGGGCGTCCGCCACCGGGTCGGCCACCGGGCGGGACAGCACCTCGGCGAACGGCCGCCGGACGGCCACCGCCCGGGCCGCCAGACCACTGCTCAGGAGCACCCGGAGCTCCAGCCGGGCGGCCGCGCCCTCGACGGCCCCGCCCGCCAGCCTGCGGCCGAGGTAGTCGACCGCCACCGGCCCGGCCAGGGCCGGACGCTCGCGCAGCAACCGGGCCACCAGCTCGGCGCCCCGCCGGACGGCCAGGGGCGCCCGGGCGTCCGCCAGCACCCGGAGCGTCCCGGCGACCGGGGCCGCCCGACCCGCCTCGTCCGCCCGGCCTGCCGGACCCGCCCGACCCGCTGGCCCCTCCGGCCCGCCCAACCGGGCGGCGAGGGCGGCGAGGACCGGCTCCGGGTCGCTCTCCAGGGCCGGCGCCAGCGCCGCCGCGGTGAGGAAGCGGTCCTCCCCTCGCCGGTACGCGGCCAGCGCCGCCGGGAGGTGGGCCGTCCGGGTCCGCCCGTCCCGGACCAGCAGGGCGAGCGCGGCGCCGTGCAGGGCCGGCTCGTCCTCCCGGGCCAGCAGGGTCAGCGCGGTGAACCGCAGCAGCTCCGGCCCGGCGCCGCTCGCGTGCGGGGCGGTGCGCAGCGCGTGCACGGCGGCGGCGACATGGCGCTCGGGGCGCCGGTCGTGGCTCCAGCGGTCCACCGCCCGGCAGAGCGCCGAGGGCTCCTCGACGGCCAGGACGGCGAGGAGCGCGTCCGCCCTCGGATGCGCGGCGCCGGCCAGCGCCTCGGTCAACTCGTCCAGGGCCAGGGCACGGTGGGAGTACAGCAGATCGTGGACGAGGTCCGCGACGGTGCTGCCGGGGCGGACGGGCAGGCCCCGCGGGTCGTCGAACCAGGCGCAGAGCAGCGGGAGGGTGCCCGCCGGGTCGGCACGCAGCCGGTCGGCCGTCGCCGCGAGGAAGCCCCGGCCGGGGCCGTCTGCGGCCACCAGCCTTCGGTACAGGGCGAGTTCACGCTCGACGGGCAGGCGCAGACCGGTCCAGAAGTCCGGGCCGAACCGGCCGAGCCCGGCCTCCGGAAGCCGCTCGAACCCGCCCTCGGCCGCGGCGCGTTCGACGATCCGGTCGGCCAGCTGGTCGAGCAGGGCGCGGTGCTCGGCGAGATCGGGGCTGGCGGCCAGACCGGCGATCAGCAACCGCCCGGCCCACCAACCGGGTTCACTGCCGGGCGGGCGCAGGTCCAGGGCCCGCCAGATCCGGTGCAGCCACGGGTCCAGCGCCGGCGCGCCCCAGGCGTCGGCGATCCGCCGGAGCGCGGCGGCCACGGGACCGACCCGGGAGCGGGACACCGTCCGGACCTCGCCGGCCGGGCGGGTGTCCTCGGTCTCGCCGAGCAGCAGCCGCAGTGCCTCGTCCAGGTCCAGGTGCCGCCCCTGCAGCCAGTCGGCGAACTCGCCGTGCGCGAACCGGTAGCCCGGTCCGGCCGGCACGAACAGCCCCTCCGCCAGCACCGCCGCCGCCCAGCCGCCGGCCACCGGGAACAGCTCCTCGAACACCGCCCGGCCCAGCCCGCCCTGCTCGGCGCCCAGCATCCGCCGGGCCGCCTCGTGCACCCGGCCGGCCACCGCCGCCGCCAGCCGCCGCACCCGCCCGTGCCCCGCCCGGCGGACGGCACCCCTGCGGTGGGCTCCCGACCGGCGGGGCCGCCCGTCCTCGGCGAGCCGCTGCGCCACCCGCAGGCAGCACAGGTCGAGACGGGCGCCGAAGAGCTCGCCCCGCCGGGCGGGCTCCCCCCGCAGGCCCTCGGCCCACAGCTCCCCGGCCAACCGGACCGCGAGCGGGTGACGGGCGTCCGCCTCCTCCGGCCACCCCGGCGGCAGCCCGTACCGCCGCCGGACCCGGTCCGCCGCCTCGGCCGGGAGCGGCCCCAACCGGCGGACGGCGACCCGGACGGCGGGGGAGGACGGCGGCGACCCCCCGTACCGGGCCGCCGGTCCGCCCACCGGGACCAGGAAGTCCCCCGTTCCGCCGCCCGGCGCCAGCCGCTCCCAGGCCTCGTCCCCGCAGGCCGTGAGCAACCGCGCGCCGCAGGCCGCCAGCCACCGCGCGGTCACCCGCAGCCAGTCGGCGTCGAGCGGCACCGGCGCCTCCTCCGGCCCGTCCAGCACCACCAGCAACGGCCGCCCGGCCGCCGCGCAGAGCCCGGCCGCCGTGCCCGGTCCCGGCGGCGGTGTGCCCGGTTCGGCCGCCCCGGCGAACGCCCGCTCCACGGCCTCCGCGAGCGAGGCGTCCCCGGCGCCCAGATCGGCGCCGCGCAGCCACAGCGTGGGCCGGGGCCGTTCCCCGGCGCCGCGCCGCACGGCGAGGGCCGCCAGCTCGGTGCTCCGCCCCGACCCGGGCGCCCCGACCAGCGCGACGATCCCCGCCCCCGCCGGGCCCCCGGGTGGACCGGCCCACCCGTCCGGACCGTCACCGGCGGCGCCGCCGTCCTCGCCGTCACCGGGCCACTCCCCCAGCCCGTCCGGCCGGTCCACCCGGTCGGCCGCCAGCCCGGCCACCCGGCCCGGCCCCGCGCCGGCGGCGGCCAGCTGGGCCGCGGCCAGCCGCAGCACCCCGGCCAGGTTGAGCGCGCCGCCGTAGGCGGGCACCCCGGCCGCGTTGCGGGCCAGCACCTCGGCCAACTCCGGCCCGCCGTACCCGGTGTCCGCTCCCGCACCCGCCGCACCCGGGCCGGATCCCGGCCCCGCCACCGGTACGGCGACGGGTGCCCCGGGCCGGCCGGGGGCCCGCAGCGCGGGGGCGACCACCGCGACCACCGCGCCGGTACGGGCGTCCAGGACGGGCGCGCCGGCCGCCACCACCGCCGCGTCGCCGGGCGGCGGCACGTCGAGCAGCAGCGCGCCGGCGATCAGGTGACAGCCGCCCGCCCGCGCGTAGAGGGCCCCGGTGGTCTCGGCGACGCCGCAGCGCAGCAGCACCGTCCGCCCGTCGGGGCGGCCGTCCGCCCAGACCGGTACGGGCACCAGCAGGACGTCCCCGGCCTGCGCCGCGGGAGGCGCCGTGACCGGCAGCGGCGGCACGGGGACACCGCCGACCGCGTCGGTGCGCAGCAGGGCGAGGCCGTACCCGGGCAGCGGCCGGACGTGGTCCGGGCCGAGGACCCGGGTCTGGCCGCCGGGGGTGTGCAGGACGATCCGGTCGAGTCCCTCGACGGTCTCGTGGGCGGTGAGGACGGTGCCCTGCAGGTCGACCACGAAGCCGAGTCCGCGCGGGCGCCCGTCCCGGTCGCGGATCCGCAGCAGCCGGTGGCCGGTGTCGCCCGCCGCCCCGTCGTCCGCCGGCAAGCCCAGGAAGCCCAGCAGTCCCGGCATCGAGCAGCCCCTCCCGGCAGGGCCGGCCGGCCCCGGAGTGGACTCGTCGCGGCGACCTGTCCGCCGTCCGGGAGCCTGCCCGGCCCGGGTGCGGGCCGACCACACCCACGCCGTTCACGACTGCCGTTCACCTCGCGCGCTCCCTCGTGCGGGTGAACTCCGGGCAGTACGAACCCCCGCGCGCCCCCCGCCCCCCGCCGCCCTCCGCCCGCCGCCTCGCACGACCGGCCGCCGAGAGACCGTGGCCGGACAGCACGGAACCCCGGAAGCCCCGAGCCCGAGGGCCCCGCGCTTCCGGGGCCCTGCCCCGGGCCGTCCTCAGCCGACGAAGACGGCGACCGGCCTGGCCTGGCCGCCCTTCTCCTCCACCAGCGCGAGGAACCCGCCGTCCGGCCCGAACACCGCGATCGGCCCGTCCACGTCCAGGCCCGGTGCCTTCAGCCGGGCACCGTGCGACAGCTGCTTCGCCTGGTCGGCGTCGAGGTCCCAGCGCGGGAAGGCCGCCGCGGCGGCCTCGCCGATCGGCAGCACCTCCAGCGGCGCGCCGGAGCCGTCGGAGCCCCCGGTGACCGCCTCCTCCAGCTCCTCCAGGGTCCGCGCCGACTCCACCCCGTACGGGCCGACCCGGGTGCGCCGCAGCGCGGTCAGGTGGCCTCCGACGCCGAGCGCCGCGCCGAGGTCGCGGGCCAGCGCCCGGATGTAGGTGCCGGAGGAGCACTCCACGGTGACGTCCAGGTCGATCACCGGCGTGCCGTCCTCGGCGACGGCGGCGCGCTGCTCGTGGACGGTGAAGGAGTGGATCGTGGTCGGTCGGGCGGCCAGCTCGAAGTCCTCGCCCTCGCGCACGCGCGCGTACGACCGCTTGCCGTCGATCTTGATCGCACTGACCTTGGACGGCACCTGCATGATCTCGCCGGTGAGGGCGGCGATCCCGGAGTCGATGTCCTCCCGGCGCACCGCGTCGGCCGGGGCGGAGGCGGTGACGTCGCCCTCCCGGTCGTCGGTGACGGTGGTCTGACCGAGCCGGACGGTGGCCTCGTAGGTCTTGGCGGTGAGCATCAGGTGGCCGAGCAGCCGGGTGGCCCGTTCGACCCCGATCACCAGCACGCCGGTGGCCATCGGATCGAGGGTGCCGGCGTGGCCGACCTTCCGCGTCCCGGCCAACCACCGCAGCTTGGCGACCACCCCGTGCGAGGTGATGCCCTCCGGCTTGTCGACGATGACCAGGCCGTCCGGACCGGTGCCTTTGCGCTTCATCAAGTTCTTTCTCTAAGGATGGTCAACTACACGGGACGGGCCGCGTCCGGGCCGGCCGAACGGGCCGGCCGTGCCGGACCGCCCCCCGGCGCCCCGCGCGCCGTCCCCACGGCGGCCGGTCACACGGGCCGCAGCGCGCCCCGGAACCGCTCCACCACCGCGGTGACATCCTCCCGGACGGAGAAACCGGCCGCGAAGGTGTGCCCGCCGCCGCCGAGCGCGGTGCAGGCCGCCGCGACGTCCACCGCGCCCTTGGAGCGCGAGGAGCCGCGCAGCGTGCCGTCCGGGTCCTGCTTGAGCACCAGCGCCACCTCGGCCTCGGCCGGGCGGCGCAGGATGTCGATCAGGCCCTCGATCTCCTCGACGGTGACACTGAAGAGCACCAGGTCCTGGTAGGGCACCCAGGTCCACACCAGGCCGAGCCCGCCGGCCGCGGCCGGCTCGTAGACGGCCCGGTCGAGCGCACCGGCCAGCACCTTGAGGTAGCCGAAGGAGGAGGTGTCCCACAGCTGCCGCGAGATGAGGTCCTGCCGGATGCCGGTGGCCAGCAGCCGCGCGGCGAGTTCGTGGGTGGCGGGCGTGGTGGCCCGGTACTTGAACGAGCCGGTGTCGGTGGCGACCCCGGTGTAGAGGCAGGTGGCCAGGTCCTGGTCGAGTTCGACGCCGAGCCGGCGCAGCAGTTCGTCCACCAGGACGGCGGTGGCCGGGGCTCCCGGGTCGATCAACTGGTGGGTGCCGAACCCGGGGTTGGAGGCGTGGTGGTCGAAGACCACCAGCACGGGCGCCGCGAAGGCCTTCCCGTGCAGCAGCCCCAGCCGGCTCTCCGCGGCGACGTCGAAGCAGAGCACCAGGTCCGGGGCCTCGGGCACCTCGGAGGCCGGCACGATCAGCTCCCGGCCGGGCAGGAAGGCCAGCGACTCGGGCACGACCTGCGGGTCGTCACCGAAGGAGACCCGCACCTCCTTGCCGAGGCCGCGCAGCGCCAGCCCGGCCGCCAGGGCGGAACCGAGCGCGTCGCCGTCCGGGCAGATGTGGCAGATCAGGTCGACGGAGCGGGCCCGCCCGATCTCCGCGACCACCTGCTGCCACACCAGCTCGAAACCGCTCTCCTCGGCACGCGGTCCCGGAAGCACCGCGAGGGCACCCTCCACCGTGTCGGTGGAGGATGCCCCCGTGGCCGTACCGGCCGTGGTCGTACCGGTTGTCGAACCGGCCTCCGCCGGCTCACCCGCCATGACTACTCGTCCTCGTCGTCACGCTCGGACGCCGGAACCTTGTACGGGTCCGCGTCACCGGCGTAGACCGCGCCCGCGGCGGTGGTGCGCACCGCCGCGTCGATGGCCCTGGCCCGGTCGAGCAGGTCGTCGATGTTCCGGGCGTTCTCCGGCAGTGCGTCCGCGATGAAGGTCAGCGTCGGGGTGAAGCGCACCCCGGTCTGCTTGCCGACCTCGGAGCGGAGCACGCCCTTGGCGCTCTCCAGCGCGGCGGCCGTGGCCTCGCGCTCGGTGTCGTCACCGTAGACGGTGTAGAAGACGGTGGCCTCGCGCAGGTCGCCGGTCACCCGTGCGTCGGTGATGGTCACGAACCCCAGCCGGGGGTCCTTGATCCGCCGTTCCAGGGTCTGGGCGACGACCACCTGGATGCGGTCGGCGAGCTTGCGCGCCCTTGCGGTGTCGGTCACGTTGCCTCCTCGTGCAGTGGGCCGGGTGGTCGGGCATGTTGCGCGCCCGTCGGGGCCCCAGCCCCAAAGTACCGGCCCGCGCCCAGCCTTGTGGGCGCTCTCGGTCCTGATCTGTGTGAGAACGGCGACTCGCGCCGGTCTGCTCCGCAGATCTCATTCGTCGTCGTCGTTGTGGTAGCGCCTCCTGGCGGAGAGCAGCTGAACCTCGGGGCGGCCGGCGACCAACCGCTCACAGCTGTCCAGGATCTCGGTGACGTACCCGGCTTCGCCGGACACCACCGCGAGGCCGATCTCGGCCCTGCGGTGCAGATCCTGGTTCCCGGTCTCGGCAGCGCACACGCTGTACTTGCGCTGCAGTTCGGCCACGATGGGCCGTACGATCGACCGTTTCTCCTTGAGCGAGTGGACGTCGCCCAGCAGCAGGTCGAAGGTGAGTGTTCCCACGAACATGTGTGACAGGTCCAGCCGACCTGAAGGCCTCGGTGACAGCCCGGGAGCGGGCTGGTCTACGAGGACCCTACACAGCGAGACCGGGGCCGGTCGACGGGAATTCCACCCGCCGACCGGCCCCGGACACCACTCGCTTACGCGCGCGGCTTCTCGCGCATCTCGTAGGTCTCGATGACGTCCTCGACCTTGATGTCGTTGAACGAACCGAGCGTGACACCGGCCTCGAAGCCCTCGCGGACCTCGGTCGCGTCGTCCTTGAAGCGGCGCAGACCCTCGATGGTGAGGCTCTCCGCCACGACCTTGCCGTCGCGGATGAGGCGGGCCTTGGCGTTGCGGCGCAGCAGGCCCTCGCGGACCAGGACACCGGCGATGTTGCCGAACTTGGAGGAGCGGAACACCTCGCGGATCTCCGCGGAGCCGAGGCGGACCTCCTCGTACTCCGGCTTGAGCATGCCCTTGAGGGCGTTCTCGATCTCCTCGATCGCCTGGTAGATGACCGAGTAGTACCGGACGTCCACGCCTTCCTTGTCGGCCGCGGCGCGCGCACGACCCTCCGCGCGCACGTTGAAGCCGATGATGATGGCGTCCGAGCCCATCGCCAGGTCCACGTCGGACTCGGTGATGGCACCCACACCGCGGTGCAGGACCCGGAGCTCGACCTCCTCGCCGACGTCCAGCTTGACGAGGGCGTCCTCAAGAGCCTCGACCGAACCGGAGACGTCACCCTTGATGATGAGGTTGAGCTGCTCGATGGAGCCGGCGGCGATGGCCTTGTCCAGGTCCTCCAGGGACACCCGGACCCGACGCTGCGCGAAGGCGGCGTTGCGGTCACGGGCCGAGCGCTTCTCGGCGATCTGGCGGGCGGTGCGGTCCTCGTCGACGACGATGAAGCTGTCGCCGGCGCGGGGCACCGAGGTCAGACCGAGCAGCAGCACCGGGCGGGACGGGCCGGCCTCGGCGACGCTGTTGCCGTTCTCGTCCAGCATCGCGCGGACGCGGCCGTAGGCGTCGCCGACCACGATCGAGTCGCCGACGCGGAGGGTACCGCGCTGCACGAGCACGGTCGCCATGGCGCCGCGGCCCTTGTCGAGGTGGGCCTCGATGGCGATGCCCTGCGCGTCCTGGTCGGGGTTGGCCCGCAGGTCGAGCGAGGCGTCCGCGGTGAGGACCACGGCCTCCAGCAGCTGGTCGATGTTGAGACCCTGGCGCGCGGAGATGTCGACGAACATGGTGTCGCCGCCGTACTCCTCGGCCACCAGACCGAACTCGGTCAGCTGACCGCGGACCTTGGTCGGGTCGGCGCCGTCGACGTCGATCTTGTTGACGGCGACCACGATCGGCACACCCGCGGCCTTGGCGTGGTTGAGCGCCTCGACCGTCTGCGGCATGACACCGTCGTTGGCCGCGACCACCAGGATCGCGATGTCGGTGGACTTGGCACCACGGGCACGCATGGCGGAGAACGCCTCGTGACCCGGGGTGTCGAGGAAGGTGATCGGGCGCTCTTCGCCGTTCACCGTCGTCGCCACCTGGTAGGCACCGATGTGCTGGGTGATGCCACCGGCCTCGCCGGCCACCACGTTCGACTTACGGATCGCGTCCAGCAGTCGGGTCTTACCGTGGTCGACGTGACCCATGACGGTGACGACCGGCGGGCGCGCGGCCAGCTGGTCCTCGTCGCCCTCGTCGGCACCGAAGTCGATGTCGAACGACTCCAGCAGCTCGCGGTCCTCGTCGTCCCGGCTGACGATCTCCAGGACGAAGCCCATCTCGTCCGCCAGCAGCTGCAGCGTGGCGTCGGAGACCGACTGGGTCGCGGTGACCATCTCACCGAGGTTGAACATGACGGAGACGAGCGCGGCCGGGTTGGCGTTGATCTTCTCCGCGAAGTCCATCAGCGAGGCGCCGCTCGACAGGCGAACGGTCTGACCGTTGCCGCGAGGCAGCATCACACCGCCGACGGACGGGGCCTGCATGGCCTCGTACTCCTGGCGCTTCGCCCGCTTCGACTTGCGACCACGGGCCGGACGGCCACCGGGGCCACGGCCGAAGGCACCCTGCGTGCCACCACGGGCACCCGGGCCACCGGGACGGCCGCCGAAGCCACCCGGACGCGGGCCGAAACCGCCGCCGCCACCCGGGGCACCGCCACCGGGACGGGGGCCGCCGAAGCCGCCACCGGCCGGACGCGAGCCCGGACCTGCCGGACGACCGGCGAAACCGGGACGGGCGCCACCGGCACCACCCGGACCACCCGGACGGCCACCGGGGCCACCCGGACCACGGCCACCGGGGCCGGGACGCGGGCCCGGACCGGCCGGACGCTGCGGCATCATGCCCGGGTTCGGACGCGGCATGCCCGACGGGGTCGGACGCGGGCCGGCCGGACGCGGCATGCCGTCGGGACGCGGGGCGCCACCCGGACGGGGGGCACCGGCACCCGGGGCACCGGGAGCGCCACCGGGACGCTGCGGACGGTCGCCACCGGGGCGCGGGGCACCACCGGCACCGGGAGCGCCACCGGGACGCTGCGGACGGTCGCCACCCGGACGGGGAGCGCCACCACCGGGAGCACCGGCACCCGGACGGGCCGGACGGTCGCCACCGGGACGCGGACGGTCGCCGCCCTGGCCACCCGGACCGGCCGGACGCGCACCGGGCGCGGCCGGACGACGGTCACCGGGGCGGGCCATGCCGGTCGCACTGCCCGAGGTGAACGGGTTGTTGCCCGGACGCGGGCCGGCCGGACGCGGGCCCGGACGGGCGCTGCCACCGGCGGGGGCGCTGCCGCCACCGGCCGGGGCACCCGCCGAACGCGGGGCCTGCGGGGCCTGCGAGGCCGGGCGCGGGGCCTGGGTCTCGCCGGACACCGGGGCGGGCGAGGAGAACTCGGCCGCCGGGGCGGCCGGGGCCGCGGGAGCGGCCGGACGCG
>NZ_JBEXNT010000091.1:0-39274 GCF_040611255.1 Kitasatospora sp. NPDC002965
GACGATCTTCGCGGAGGTGGTGGCGCGGGTGGGGGCGGCCGCGTTAGAGCTTGCGAAGTCCACTGAGGACCCTTTCGAGCAGCGTGACGTCGGGCGTTCCGCCCGACTCGCCCGCGGCGGCGGGCTGGTGGATGGCGACGAGGCCGGCCTCGGCCAGGTCGGCGACGAGGATGCGGGCGACACCGAGCGGGAC
The DNA here is from genome assembly GCF_040611255.1 of Kitasatospora sp. NPDC002965. Taxonomy (NCBI): domain Bacteria; kingdom Bacillati; phylum Actinomycetota; class Actinomycetes; order Kitasatosporales; family Streptomycetaceae; genus Kitasatospora; species Kitasatospora sp. NPDC002965. The sequence continues at coordinate 194 of NZ_JBEXNT010000091.1, forward strand.
GCCGGCCAGTGCGGAGATCTCCGCGATGGACTTGACCTCACGGCAGAGGTTCACGATCCGGGCGTGCTCGGGCAGCAGGCCGCCGGTGCGCTCGGCGGAGCCCGTCGTCGAGATCAGCGCCTCGATCGCGAGCTGGTACCGGGGCCGGGTGCGGCCTCCGGTCATCGCGTACGGGCGGACCAGCGGCTGCTGCTCGTAGCCGTCGGACTGCCCGCCGTAGCCGCTGCCGTACCCGCTGCCGTACGAGCCGGCGGGTGTCGAAGGCGGGGTCATGGGTCCTCCTTGTGCTGCAGCCTGGGGCAGCCGGTTCCAGCTGGGGTGGTTGCCAGCTGAGGCGAAATCAGCTGCCTGAGGGTAGCTGAGGGTGGAACGCCGGGTCCGGTCGGGTCGGACCCGGCGGGGAGGTGGGACGGGTGGGATACCCGCTCAGTGCACTCAGTGCAGGAGACTGCCCTGGAGTTCTGCGCGGAGTGCGGGGGTGAGGACGGCGCCGGCCCGGTCGACGAGCAGGGCCATCTCGTATCCGACGAGACCGATGTCGGAGTCGGGGGCGGCCAGGACGGCGAGTGCCGAGCCGTCGCTGACGGCCATCAGGAAGAGGAAGCCCCGTTCCATCTCGACGACGGTCTGGTTGACCTCGCCGCCCTCGAAGATCCGGCTGGCGCCGGTGGTGAGGGAGGTGAGGCCGGAGGCGACGGCGGCGAGCTGGTCGGCGCGGTCGCGGGGGAACCCTTCGGACATGCACAGCAGGAGGCCGTCCGCGGAGACCACCACCGTGTGCGACACCCCGGGGGTGTTGTCCACGAAATTGGTGATCAGCCAGTTCAGGTTCTGTGCGGCCTGGCTCATCTGATTCAACTCAACGCTCCTGATGATCTGCGGCGTTGCCGTCGGTCCGGCCCCCGAAACTATCGAACCCGGGCTGCTGGGCACCATGGCGGAATCCGGCCTGATTGCCCTGGCCCTGGGCCTGGCCCTGAGGCTGGCCCGGGCCCTGGCCGGCGGCCTGCTCGGCGCCGACCCGACGGCCCTGCTGGATACCGCGGCGAAGGTTGGTCAGACGGCCCCGCACCTCCTCGGGAGCGCGGGACACCTGAGGACCGGTCAGCGGGGACGACTCGGCGGTCCCGGAGACCAGGTTGGCCTGCGGGGTCCGCCGGGGGAGGCCCGACATGGTGACGCCGCTGGTCGAGGGCTCGCGGACCTGCTCGGCCCGCCGCCAGCGCTCGTCGTTGGCGGACGGACGCCACGGGGCGTCGTCGAGACCGTCCTGCGGACCCTGCGGACCCTGCGGACCCTGGGCCTGCTGGGCCTGCTGGGCCTGAGCCTGCGGGGCCTGGGCCTGCTGGGCAGGGCCCTGGGGAGCCTGGCCCTGCGGGGCCTCGGCACGCGGCTGCGGCTGCTGCTGGGCCTGGGCGGCCCGACGGGCCTGCGGAGCCGGGCGACCCGGTGCCTCGTCGAAGCCCGGCGCGGTGGTCCCGGGACGGCGCGGCTGGTACCCCCGGGGCCGGGACTCCGGCTGGCCCGGGCGGGCCTCCTCGCCGTACCGGGCCTGCTCGGCCGGGGCGCCGCCGTCGGACGGACCGGTGGGCAGGGCCATCGGCTCCGGACGGGCCGGCGGCTGCTGGGGCTGCTGCTGGGCGGCCTGCTCCGGACGGACCGGCTCCGGGAGTGCCGGGTTGGGCACGCTCGGAAGGACCGGCTCGACCAGGCCGAGGCCCAGCGGGTCGCGCGGGTCGATGTCACTGGCCTCGAACCGGGGGCGGGCGAACTGCTGGGTGCTCTCCAGCGACGCGGACTCGGCCGACGGCAGCGGCTGGGCGGACTGCTGCTGCTGGATCTGCTGCGGCTGCTGGCGGGGCTGGCCCTGCTGCGGCGGGAGCTGCGGCTGGCGGCCCTGCGGCGGCGCACCCGCTCCGGGGCGCTGCGGACGACCCTGACCCGGGCCCTGCGGCCCCTGGGGACCCTGCGGACCCGGCCGGCCGGGGGCCTGTCGGCCCTGGCCCGGCTGGTTCTGGCCCGGCTGGTTCTGGCCCTGCGGAGCCTGACCCTGCGGGCCCTGCCCCTGTCCCTGGCCCGGCCGCTGGCGCTGCGGGAGCCCGTCCTGCGGACGGTTGCCCGGGCGGGTGCCCTGCGGCGCACCGCCGGGTCGGCCGGGCTGGTCGGCCCAGCCGTGCTGCGGCTGTTCGGCGGTCCGGGCGGCCGGGCCGCCCTCGGCCCGCGGCCGCTCCTGACCGGGGCGCCGACCGGCGCCGGGGCCGGCCTGCGGACCACCGGCCTGCGGACCACCGGTCTGCTGGCCGCGGCGGGGCAGACCACCGGGGCCGCCCTGCGGCGCACCGCCGGGGCCGCCCTGGGCCGGGCCCGGCCGGCCCGGGGTGCGCTGCGGCAGGCCGCCCTGCTGGCCGGCGGCGGGCCGACCACCCTGCGGGTTCTGCGGGTTCTGCTGGCTCTGGGCGCCGGCCCGGCCGGCCGGGGCCGCCGGGGTCTCGCGCAGTGCCTGGCCGACCTGCCGGGTCGGCAGGCCGCCCTGACCGCCGGGACCGCCCTGACCGGCAGGGGTGTTCGGTCCGCCGGGACCGCCCTGGCCGAGCTGCGGCCGGTTCTGCGGGGTGCCGCCCGGCGCGCCCTGGCCGAGTGCGGCCGGGGCGCCGCCCGGGCCGCCGGGCATCTGACGCTGCTGGCGCGGCGTCGGGGCGACCCCGCGCTGCTGCTTGGCCTGCGCCGGGCCGGGCCGGCCGGCGCCGCGGCGGTCGGCGGAGTTGGTGACGTCCACCGGGAGCATGACCAGCGCGGTGGTGCCGCCGGAGTCGCTGGGGCGGAGCTGGATCCGGATGCCGTGCCGCAGGGACAGGCGGCCGACCACGAAGAGGCCCATGCGGCGGGAGACGGAGACGTCCACCGTCGGCGGGTTGGCGAGACGCTCGTTGATCTCGGCGAGGTCGTCCGGGCTGAGGCCGATACCGGTGTCGTGGATCTCGACCAGCACCCGGCCGTCCGGCAGCGCGTGGCCGGTGACCCGGACGCGGGTCTGCGGGCTGGAGAACGAGGTGGCGTTCTCCAGCAGCTCGGCGAGCAGGTGGACGAGGTCGTTGACGACGCGGCCGGCGACCTCGGCGGACGGCACGGAGGCCAGTTCGATGCGCTCGTACTGCTCCACCTCGGAGGCGGCGGCGCGGAGCACGTCGACCAGCGGGACGGGACGGGTCCAGCGGCGGCCCGGGTCCTCACCGGCGAGGACGAGGAGGTTTTCGCCGTTGCGGCGCATACGGGTCGCGAGGTGGTCCAGCTTGAAGAGGTTGGCCAGCTGGTCCGGGTCGGCCTCGCGGCTCTCCAGCTCGGAGATGAGCGACAGCTGGCGCTGGATGAGGCCCTGGCTGCGGCGCGACAGGTTGGTGAACATCGCGTTGATGTTGCCGCGGAGGAGGGCCTGCTCGGCGGCGAGGCGGACGGCCTCGCTGTGCACCATGTCGAAGGCGTGGGCCACGTGGCCGATCTCGTCCGCGGAGTCGACGGCGACCGGTTCGACGGTGACGTCGACGTCGTGCGGGTCGCTCTCGGAGAGCGTCTTGACCAGCTCCGGGAGCCGCCGCTCGGCGACGTCCTCGGCCGCGGCCTGCAGACGGGTCAGCGAGCGCACCATCGAGCGGGCGATCAGACCGGCGCCACCGAGGGCGACGAGCAGCACGAGCGCGACGGCGGCACCGATGATCAGGGCCTCGGTGTCGGCCTGGGACTGCAGCTCCTGGGCCTTGCCGTCGAGGTCCTCGATGAGCTTGGACTCGATGCGGCGCTCGGCGGAGATCTTGGCGGTGGACTGCTCGTACCAGTCCTTGAAGCTGACGGTCTCGCTCTGGTGGATACCGCTCTGCTGGAGGATCGAGCGCGCGTAGCGGTCGGCCGCGGCGACCACCGAGTTGTAGCTCAGCTGGCCGCGCAGGTTGTCCAGGTCGTGCGAGGTGTAGATGTTGTTGAAGCCGGTGAGCGCGTTGTCGTAGGACGAGCGCAGCCGGATACCGAAGGACTCGTCGCTCAGGCTGAGGTTGGGGCCGTCGGGGTTGGCGAGCGCGGCGCTGATCAGCGCACGCTGCTGCGACGTGGAGTTCTTGGCCAGCGAGAACTGCTGCAGGGCGCGGGTCGAGCGGACCAGCTCGCGGTTGTTGGAGGCGAGCGCGATGTCCTGGGTGATCGACAGCAGGTCGCGGATGATCACGTCGTAGGCGGTGATCGTGGCCTGGATGTTCTGGTTGTTCTGGTACGGCGTGCCACGGGCGTCGGAGACCGAGTTCAGGTCCTTGCGGATCTGGAAGAGCAGCGCCTTCCCGCCGGAGAGTTCGAGGTTCTCGAACTTGTCCGAGGACGCGGTGAAGGTGCGGCTGAGGTCGTCGGTGACCTTGCGGGCGGCGACGATGTCGTCGTCCAGCGGTGCGTTCGGCTTGGCGGTGATCGGGCCGGCGCTGATGTCCCGCTCGTTCTGCAGCGCGTTGGCGAGGTCGGTCGCCTTCTTGGCCAGATCGGAGAGGTTGGCCATCTGGGCCAGCTGCTGCGAGGTTTCGAGCGAGGTCTGGATGCGCAGGCCACCGAGGACCAGCGCGACCATGACCGGCAGCGCGAGCAGGGCGATCAGCTTGCTCCGGATTCGCCAGTTGCGCATGGCGAGCCGGCTCACGCCCTTGGCCCGTCGGCGGGTCAGCGTGGTGCGGAGCTTGTCCCGGGTCGACTTCCGGTCCGCCCCGTCCTCCTCCGGCCGGCCGATCACCTCGGGCGCCGGTTCGGCCGGGCCGCCGGGCGTTGCCGCCTGCTGGGGGGCTGTCGTGGGCTCACGCGACTCCGGGTCACCCGCGGCGCCGCTACCCCTTTTGAAACGTCCCTGCACTGGCGTCGCAACCTCTGGACCGGGCGTCCCGCCGCGTCGCCGCAGCCTGGACGGTGTGGAGTTTCCATCCGCACCCCGGCCGGTCCGGGAGAGCGGGTCACCGGGGTGGACTACTCCCTACCCACGGTCCGTGGCATTCCAGCACAGCCGGGGAATCCCAACAAGGGCCGCCAGGGCACACCGGGCGGTGCTACCCACCGCGCGCGGGTTCTCACTGACTGTGCGCCAACCGGACCGGAATACCGCCTTTTTCGGACACTCGTCAGATGCATGCCAAGCGGGTCCGAGATCAACAAGAGTCGTAGAGCTTCGGATATGCCCGATATATCCGGTATGCCGGTAAAAGCTGATGCGGCGATATGTCGGATATAAGAGAATTGATTCTCAATTTGTGAGCAAAATCACAGGTGTATGTGTAGCTTTGGTCACGGTCGCTGTGGAAAGAGATCCGTAACCTGGCTGTCTCCGGAGCGCGGCCCCGAATCAGCCTGCCCGGAATCTCCCCGAACCACTCAGGCCGGTGCCGATCCCCGCGGATCGCCCGGCCACGACCTTGAGGTGCTGACGCGATGTCCCAGGCGAAGAACGCCACCCAGTCCACGCTCTCCAGCGGTTCCACGGCGAACCCGCGCCGGACGACGCTGGCCTCGGTCGAGGACTTCGGCAAGGTCCCGGGCGCCCGCAGGGCCGAGGACGTCGCGACCTACGCCACCGAGCTGCCGGCCTCCACCGCCAACCCGCGTCGCACCGTGCTGATGGTCGCGCCGCCGGTGAACGTCCCGCAGAGCTGAGCCGTTCCGCGGGACCGCGCCGTCCCGCGGGTGGCGAAGGGCGCCGCGACCGACCCCTCCGGGCGGTCGCGGCGCCCTTCGCCGTGCCGGGGCGCAACGTCCCCGAACAGGGGCAAAGCGGGCAGCGGGGGGCCCACGCGATAGCCTGGTCAGCGATCGAGCGGGTCCGGGCCCAGACGGGTTCGGCGCCCACCAGCGCCCGGGCGCGCCCGGGCGGCCGTCGAAGCGAGGGGTAGCCCAGCCGTGCGCATTGCCAGGTTTTCCGTCCGGGAAGGGAGCCCTGCCGCCGGCAGCGTCTCCTTCGGCGTGGTCGAGGGGGACCCGGCCCGGCCCGAGTCGCTGGTCGTCCACGCCCTGGCCGGCCACCCGTTCGGGCAGCCCCAGCCGACGGGCGAGAGCTACCGCTTCCAGGACGTCCGGCTGCTCAGCCCGATGCTGCCCAACAAGATCGTCGCGGTCGGCCGCAACTACGCCGCGCACGCCGCCGAACTGGGCAACGACGTCCCGGACGTCCCGCTGACCTTCTTCAAGCCGTCCACCGCGGTGATCGGCCCGACCGAGGCGATCGCCTACCCGCCGTTCTCCTCGGACGTCCAGTACGAGGCCGAACTCGCGGTGGTGATCGGCCGGATGTGCCGTGAGGTGCCGCTGGACCGGGTGCCCGAGGTGATCCTCGGCTACACCTGTGCCAACGACGTCACCGCGCGCGACGTCCAGCAGCGCGAGGGCCAGTGGGCCCGGGCCAAGGGCTTCGACACCTCCTGCCCGCTCGGCCCGTGGATCGAGACCGACCTCGACCCGGCCGACCTCGCCGTCACCTGCACCGTCAACGGCGAGCTGCGGCAGACCGGCCGCACCTCCCAGATGGTCCGCTCGGTCGCCGAGCTGATCGTCCACATCTCCGAGGCCATGACGCTGCTTCCCGGCGACGTCATCCTCACCGGCACACCCGCTGGGGTGGGCCCGCTCAACGTCGGCGACGAGGTCGCCGTCTCCATCGAAGGCATCGGCACTCTCACCAACAAGGTGATCAAGCGTGGCTAACACCGACCCCACCGTCCGGGTCCGCTTCTGTCCGTCCCCGACCGGCAACCCCCACGTGGGCCTGGTCCGCACCGCCCTCTTCAACTGGGCCTTCGCCCGCCACAACGGCGGCACGATGGTCTTCCGGATCGAGGACACCGACGCGGCCCGCGACTCCGAGGAGTCGTACGAGCAGCTCCTCGACGCCATGAAGTGGCTCGGTTTCGACTGGGACGAGGGCCCCGAGATCGGCGGCCCGCACGCGCCGTACCGCCAGTCGCAGCGGATGGACGTCTACGCCGATGTCGCCCGCCGCCTCCACGAGGCCGGTCACGCCTACTCCTGCTACTGCTCGACCGAGGAGCTGGACGCCCGCCGCGAGGCCGCCCGCGCGGCCGGCAAGCCGTCGGGCTACGACGGCCACTGCCGCGACCTGACGGACGACCAGGTCGCCGTCTACAAGCTGGAGAAGCGCGAGCCGATCCTGCGGTTCCGGATGCCCGACACCACCATCGTGTTCGACGACCTGGTCCGCGGCACGCTGAGCTTCGAGCCGGAGAACGTGCCCGACTACGGCATCGTCCGGGCCAACGGCGCACCGCTCTACACCCTGGTCAACCCGGTGGACGACGCGCTGATGGAGATCACCCACGTGCTCCGCGGCGAGGACCTGCTCTCCTCCACCCCGCGCCAGGTCGCGCTCTACGCGGCGCTCGCGGACATCGGCGTCGGCAACGGCACCACCCCGCGCTTCGGCCACCTGCCGTACGTGATGGGCGAGGGCAACAAGAAGCTCTCCAAGCGTGACCCGCAGGCCTCGCTCAACCTCTACCGCGAGCGCGGCTTCATCCCCGAGGGCCTGCTCAACTACCTGTCGCTGCTGGGCTGGTCGCTCTCCGCGGACGACGACATCTTCTCGGTCGAGCAGCTGGTCGAGGCGTTCGACGTCGCCGACGTCAACGCCAACCCGGCCCGCTTCGACCTCAAGAAGTGCGAGCACATCAACGCCGAGCACCTGCGCAGGCTCGCGCCGGAGGACTTCGTCCGCCGCCTCGTGCCGTACCTGCAGGCCCCGGGCCTGCTGCCGGCCGAGCCGACCGCCGAGCAGCTGGAGCTGCTGGCCAAGGTGGCGCCGCTCACCCAGGAGCGGATGGTCGTCCTCGGCGAGATCGTCACGATGGCCGGCTTCCTGTTCGTCGCCCCGGACGACTTCGCGGTCGACCCGGACGACGCGGCCAAGGTGCTGACCGCGGACGCCCGCCCGGTGCTGGAGGCCAGTGTCAAGGCGCTGGAGGCGCTGGAGGACTTCACGCCGGAGCCGATCCAGGCCGCGCTGCGCGAGGCGCTGGTGGAGGGTCTGGGCATCAAGCCCAAGTTCGCCTTCACCCCGCTGCGGGTCGCGGTCACCGGCCGGCGGGTCTCGCCGCCGCTCTTCGAGTCGATGGAGCTGCTCGGCCGGCCCGAGACGCTGCGCCGCCTGAACGCCGCTCTGGCCGCCGCCCCGGCGGCCTGACCGGGGCTCCGACCAGGACGCCGAGCAGGGCCCGCCCGGGTCCTGCTCGGCTCGCGGGCCGGGCCCGGTGCCGGGCCCGCGGCGCCCCCGGACGTCACCGGGCGGCCTCCCGGCCGCCGCCTGGGGTTATCGATTTTGGAGCCAGGCCAGACGTCGGGTAATGTTCTTTCTGCGCCGCCCGGGAGGGAACGGACGGGGGAGTGAAACCCCGTCGGGAACCGAACGAGGGGCGCAACGCCCGAGAAGGCCCCGCAAGGGTCCAACTCTGGTGGGGTATGGTGTAATTGGCAGCACGAGTGATTCTGGTTCATTTAGTCTAGGTTCGAGTCCTGGTACCCCAGCGCAGTACAGCTCCACCGCAGTACCGTACAACAAGAGATCAAGCCCCCGTTGTGTAGCGGCCTAGCACGCTGCCCTCTCACGGCAGTAGCGCCGGTTCGAATCCGGTCGGGGGTACTGGTTCCGCAAGGGACCACCTGGAAAGCCCCCGTTGTGTAGCGGCCTAGCACGCTGCCCTCTCACGGCAGTAGCGCCGGTTCGAATCCGGTCGGGGGTACTGGTTCCGCAAGGGACCGCCAGGAAGCCCCCGTTGTGTAGCGGCCTAGCACGCTGCCCTCTCACGGCAGTAGCGCCGGTTCGAATCCGGTCGGGGGTACCAGAGCAGGAAGGCCGATGGGCTCACCCATCGGCTGAATTGCTTTGTTGGGGTATGGTGTAATTGGCAGCACGAGTGATTCTGGTTCATTTAGTCTAGGTTCGAGTCCTGGTACCCCAGCCAGAAAGTACGGCCCCGGTTCGCGCCGGGGCTTTTCGCATTTCCGGCGGTCGCGCGGAATTGCGGCCCCGACCATTTCGAAGGGCCCGCTCACCAGGTGAGCGGGCCCTTTCGGATTCGTGGGGGATTTTCTGCGGGGGGCGGATACGGGGACGGGCGCGTGGGGGTGGGGGAGGGCCTGCGGGGGAGTTTCAGCTGCGGCGCAGCGCCTCGGTGAGGCGGTTGGCGGCTTCGATGATGGCCTGGGCGTGCAGTCGGCCCGGGTGGCGGGTCAGGCGCTCGATGGGGCCGGAGACCGAGACGGAGGCCACCACGCGGTTGGAGGGGCCGCGGACCGGGGCGGAGACCGAGGCCACGCCGGGCTCCCGCTCGCCGATCGACTGGGCCCAGCCGCGCCGCCGCACGCCGCTGAGCGCGGTGGCGGTGAAGCGGGCGCCCTGGAGGCCGCGGTGGAGCCGCTCGGGCTCCTCCCAGGCGAGCAGGACCTGGGCGGCCGAGCCGGCCTTCATCGGCAGGGTGCTGCCGACCGGGACGGTGTCCCGCAGACCGGAGAGCCGCTCGGCGGCGGCGACGCAGATCCGCATCTCGCCCTGCCGGCGGTAGAGCTGTGCGCTCTCGCCGGTGACGTCGCGCAGGTGGGTCAGGACCGGGCCCGCGGTGGCGAGCAGCCGGTCCTCGCCCGCCGCGGCGGAGAGTTCGGAGAGTCGGGGGCCGAGGATGAAGCGGCCCTGCATGTCCCTGGTGACCAGGCGGTGGTGTTCGAGTGCGACGGCGAGTCGGTGGGCCGTGGGGCGCGCCAGACCGGTGGCGGCGACCAGCCCCGCCAACGTGGCGGGGCCCGACTCCAGTGCGCTCAGCACCAGAGCGGCCTTGTCGAGAACGCCGACGCCGCTAGAGTTGTCCATGCCCTAAGACTGCAGTCTCAGTCCGCGAGACGCAAGTTCAATCTTCCGGGAAAAGCGCCACTCTGGATGCAGCAGCCCGGGAGACATCCAGGATGCGGCCCCGACCAGGTGTCCGCATGGTGGACAACGATCCGGTGTGCAGGTCGCGCGACGCGAGCCTCACAGGGCGGCGAAAGCTTCGACCTCGACGACACGAGAAGGCCGGCAACGCGGCCGGCTGGAGGGAACCCGATGGGACGGACACTCGCAGAGAAGGTCTGGGACGACCACGTCGTGCGGCGCGCGGAGGGCGAACCCGACCTGCTCTACATCGACCTTCACCTGCTGCACGAGGTGACCAGCCCGCAGGCCTTCGACGGCCTCCGGCTGGCCGGACGCACGGTCCGCCGCACCGACCTCACGATCGCGACCGAGGACCACAACACCCCGACCCTCGACATCGACAAGCCGATCGCCGACCCGGTCTCCCGGATCCAGCTGGAGACGCTGCGGCGCAACGCCGCCGAGTTCGGCGTCCGGATCCACTCGCTCGGCGACGTCGAGCAGGGCGTCGTGCACGTCGTCGGCCCGCAGCTGGGCCTGACCCAGCCCGGTACGACCGTGGTCTGTGGCGATTCCCACACCTCCACCCACGGCGCCTTCGGCGCACTGGCGTTCGGTATCGGCACCAGCCAGGTCGAGCACGTGCTGGCCACCCAGACGCTGCCGCTGGCCCCGTTCCGGACCATGGCCATCACCGTGGAGGGCGAACTCCCCGACGGAGTGACCGCCAAGGACCTGATCCTGGCGATCATCACGAAGATCGGCACCGGCGGCGGTCAGGGCTACGTCCTGGAGTACCGCGGCTCGGCGATCCGCAGCCTCTCCATGGAGGCCCGGATGACCATCTGCAACATGTCCATCGAGGCGGGCGCCCGGGCCGGCATGATCGCGCCGGACCAGATCACCTTCGACTACCTCGAAGGCCGCCCGCACGCCCCGAAGGGCGAGGACTGGGACGCCGCCGTCGCCTACTGGAAGACCCTGGGCACCGACGAGGACGCGGTCTTCGACCACGAGATCTTCATCGACGCCGCCGAGCTGACCCCCTTCGTCACCTGGGGCACCAACCCCGGTCAGGGCGCCCCGCTCGGTGCGAACGTCCCGCACCCCGAGTCGTTCGCCGACCCGCAGGAGCGGACCGCCGCCGAGAACGCCCTCGCGTACATGGGCCTGGTGGCCGGTACGCCGCTGCGCGAGGTCGCGGTCGACGCGGTCTTCGTCGGCTCCTGCACCAACGGCCGGATCGAGGACCTGCGCGCCGCCGCGGCCATCCTGGAGGGCCGCCGGGTCGCCGACGGCGTGCGGATGCTGGTCGTCCCCGGTTCCGTCCGGGTCGCCCTGCAGGCCGTCGAGGAGGGCCTGGACAAGGTGTTCACCGCGGCGGGTGCCGAGTGGCGTCACGCCGGCTGCTCGATGTGCCTGGGCATGAACCCCGACCAGCTGGCCCCCGGCGAGCGCTGCGCCTCGACCTCGAACCGCAACTTCGAGGGCCGCCAGGGCAAGGGCGGACGCACCCACCTGGTCTCCCCGCAGGTCGCCGCCGCGACCGCCGTCCTGGGCCGGCTGGCGGCCCCCGCCGATCTGAGCGCCGCCGACCTGGCGGACCCCAACGCCGCTGTGGAGGTCTGAGCAGCATGGACAAGTTCACCACCCACACCGGCCGGGCCGTCCCGCTGCGCCGCAGCAACGTCGACACCGACCAGATCATCCCGGCCCACTGGCTCAAGAAGGTCACCCGTTCCGGTTTCGAGGGCGGTCTGTTCGAGGCCTGGCGCAAGGACGAGTCGTTCATCCTCAACCGGCCCGAGCGGGAAGGGGCCACCGTCCTGGTGGCCGGCCCCGAGTTCGGCACCGGCTCCTCCCGTGAGCACGCCGTCTGGGCGCTCCAGAACTACGGTTTCCACGCGGTCGTCTCCTCGCGCTTCGCCGACATCTTCCGCGGCAACTCGCTGAAGAACGGCCTGCTCACCGTGGTGCTGCCGCAGGAGACCGTGGAGCGGCTCTGGGAGCTCACCGAGGCCGACCCGACCGCGGAGATCACCGTCGACCTGGAGGCCCGCGAGGTGCGCGCCGAGGGCATCACCGCGTCCTTCGAACTGGACGACAACGTTCGGTGGCGGCTGCTGAACGGGCTGGACGACATCAGCATCACCCTGCAGAACGAGGCCGACATCTCGGCGTTCGAGGAGACCCGTCCCTCGTTCAAGCCGCGCACTCTGCCGGTCGCCTGAGATCCCGTTCTGAACAAGCATTCTGACGATCCGCCGGATGGCCCGCTCCCCCCTCGGGGGGGCGGGCCGTCCGCCGTTCCGGAGCGGGAGTTGTGCGGCCCGGCCGCCCCCCGATTGCCCTTTCGGTAATGCGGCGGAGGGCCCCGCGCATGCACAACTCCGGGTAGATGGCACAATCAGTGCATGCACCGGCACCATGAACCTCCGTACGCGGGCGGCGAACCCGCGTCACCGGAGTCCACGGGCCGGGGATCCGAACGCCGAATTGACGATCGGCCGGACGCCGCCACCTCACCTGCTGAGGGGCCGGACGACCCGGAAGTCGCAGCGCTCTTCGCGCTTGTGGCCGAGCGGTTGAAGCAAGCTCACGACCGCGTGCATGCGCTGAACGTGTCTGCCGATGCAAAGACCGCTCTCGCCCGTCAACTGCTGATCGTCACGGAGACCGCCAAGCGCGATCTTCCCGGGGCGGCGCGGCGGTTGAGTCGCTTTGTGCAGGACCTCGACGAGGGGCGCCCGCCCGTCGACTGAGGTCGCCGACGCGCAAATCCATTGCGACACTAGGGTGATTCGCGCGTTTGGTAATTGAAAGTCCGCAGATACATACCTAACGTGCGAAATGAACGGATGGAATCATCCGGCGCCCGTTTCCGAAGGGGAAGACGTGAACAAGGCTCAGCTTGTCGAAGCGGTGGCCGAGCAGCTGGGCGGTCGCAAGGCTGCCGCAGAGGCCGTCGACGCAGTGCTCGACACCATGGTCCGCGCCGTTGTGGCCGGTGACCGGGTGTCGGTCACCGGTTTTGGCACCTTTGAGAAGGTGGAGCGCTCCGCGCGCTTCGCCCGCAACCCGCAGACCGGCGAGAAGGTCAAGGTCAAGAAGACCTCGGTGCCCCGCTTCCGTCCCGGCCAGGGCTTCAAGGACCTGGTCAGCGGCAGCAAGAAGCTGCCGAAGGAAGGCCCCTCGGTGAAGAAGGCGCCCAAGGGCTCCCTCACCCCGGGCAAGAGCGGTGTCGCCGCGACTCCGGCCGCCAAGCGCGCCGCCACCAAGCGTGCCGCCACGGCTGCCGCTGCCGCCGCCCCGGCGAAGAAGGCCGCGGCGAAGAAGACCGCCACCACCACCGCCGCCGCCGCGAAGAAGACCACCGCGACCGCTGCCAAGAAGGCGCCCGCCGCCAAGAAGGCCACCACCACCGCCGCCGCGAAGAAGACCACCGCGACCGCGACCAAGAAGACGGCGGCCGCCGCGAAGAAGACGGCCACCACCGCCGCCGCCAAGAAGACCACCGCGACCGCCGCCAAGAAGGCGACCGCGACGGCCAAGAAGACGGCTCCGGCGAAGAAGACCGCCACCCGTAAGACCACCGCGCGCAAGACCTCCGCGAAGTAGTCGACGGACGGCCTTCGAGAGCCGTGGCGCAGCACTCCACCCGGTCTTCCGGGCGGGGCCGGCGCCACGGCTCTCCGGTTTTCCGGGCCTCCGGCGCCGTACGGACGCGGTCAGCCCGCGGTCAGCCCGCGGTCGGGTCCGCGGCCGGGTCCGGGAAGGTCTGCAGCGTCAGGAAGACCACCCGGCGGGCCTCCGCGGCGCCCTCGGTGCGGATCCGGACCCGCTGGCCGGGACGGAGCAGCCGCAGGCCGCCGGCGTCGAAGGCGGCGGCGTCGAACGGCACCGGGGTCCCGTCGTCGAGCAGCACGGAGCCGGCCCGGGTGGCGGGGTCGAAAGTGAACGCGGTGGCCTGCATGTCAGCAGCATAGCGAGCACCACCGACAGTCCCGGGTGACGTGCGGGCCGGGGCCCGGCGCGGTCCGGAGGACCGGTCCGGCAGGTACCCGAGCCGGACCGCCAGGGCCCGGGTGTGCGGGCCCACGCCGAGGGCCAGCGCCGCCGCCAGGTCCTCGCCGGTGTCGACGTCCCGGCGGACCGACTCCACGCCGGTCAGCCGCAGTTCGCGGGCGCCGCCGGCCGCGTGCCGGGCCCGTGAACCGTCCCCGAAGGCGGGGGAGAGCGGGCTGCCCGGGGCGCAGGCGAGCAGGGTGGTGCCCAGGCCGGGTGCGTCGGGCAGGAAGGCCCGGCCGGTGACCGGGACGGCGGTCAGCACCCGGCCCAGTTCGGCCGGGCGCAGGGCCGGCAGGTCCGCCGAGAGGGCGGCCAACGGGGCGCGCGGGGCGAGCGCCAGCGCGACCGCCGCGCCGTGCGCCAGTGCGTCGTTGAGTCCGCCCCCCGGTTCGTCGTCGACGACCAGGGCGCCGAGCGCGGCGAGCAGCTCGCCGGCCTCCGCGTCCCGGGTCACCACCAGGACGCGACCGACCTCGGAGGCGGCCAGCGCGGCGGTGACGGTGTCCAGGGCGAAGGAGAGCGCCAGGTCCGGGCGGTGCGGGCCGGCGAACGGCGCCAGCCGTGACTTGGCCCGGGCGAGCTGCTTGAGCGGCAGTACCAGCGACCAGCCGGCAGTGGGTGCGGCGGGCGCGACGGGCCCGCTGGGGCGTACGGTGTCCTGGGTCATCGGCGTCATTGTGACGCCGGTCCCGGAACCCTCGCCAGGCCGTCCGAACTGTGCGGACGTGCGTTTGATCACGCCCGCCCGACGTGCTGGCGCGGTTGCTCGACAGCCGGTGAGCGGTCGGGTGAGACTGTTCCGCGCCCGGGCCCCGAAGCGGGGTCGCGGCAACGTGACTGACGCGGCACCCGACGTGCCGCACGGATGAGGAGGATCTGGGGTGGCCCGCCGCTCGTACGCCAGCTTCGGCAACGCCGACTACGGCATCTGGTACCGCTTCGCGGCCGTGCTGGTGAAGCCGGTGACGACCGCCCTGGTCAAGCCCGACTGGCGGGGCTGGGAGCACCTTCCGAAGAAGGGCGGCTTCATCACCGCGGTCAACCACAACTCGGTCATCGACCCGGTGATCTACGCGCACTGGCAGTACAACAGCGGACGGCCGCCGCGGATCCTCGGCAAGTCCTCGCTGTTCTCCGTGCCGTTCATCGGCTTCATGCTCCGCAAGACGGGCCAGATCCCGGTGTTCCGCGAGTCGACCGACGCGGCGCAGGCGTTCCGGGCCGCCATCGACGCGGTCAACGGCGGCCAGTGCGTGCAGTTCTACCCGGAGGGCACCCTCACCCGGGACCCGGACCTCTGGCCGATGACCGGCAAGAGCGGGGTGGCCCGGGTCGCCCTGATGACCGGCGCCCCGGTCATCCCCGTGGCGCACTGGGGCGCGCACGAGATCATCCCGCCGTACGGCAGGGGCGGCGCCGGGAAGAGCAAGTTCAACCTCTTCCCGCGCCACCGGGTGACGGTGGCGGCCGGGCCGGCCGTCGACCTGAGCAAGTACCGCGGCCAGGAGCTGACCGCCCAGGTGCTCAGGGACGCCACCGAGGACATCATGACGGCGATCACCGCCGTGCTGGCCGAGATCCGCGAGACCGAGCCGCCCGCCGAGCGGTACGACATGCGGGAGGCGGCCCGGAACCGGGGCGCCGCCGCGGCGGCCCGCCGGCAGAAGGCGGCCGGCCGGGCCGCCGACGAGGACGAGGAGGCCGGCAAGTGACCCGATGTGCCGTGTTCGGAACGGGCTCCTGGGGCACCGCGTTCGCGATGATCCTCGCGGACGCCGGCTGCGAGGTGACCCTCTGGGGCCGCCGGCAGGAGCTGGCGGACGCCGTCAACGCCACCCACGTCAACCCGGACTACCTCCCCGGGGTCCGGCTGCCCTCCTCGGTCCGGGCCACCACCGACCCCGCCGAGGCGCTGGCCGGCGCCGACTTCGCGGTGCTGGTGGTGCCCTCCCAGACGCTCCGCGAGAACCTGGCGGCCTGGGCGCCGCTGCTGGAGCCGCAGACCGTCCTGGTCAGCCTGATGAAGGGCATCGAGCTCGGCACCGCCAAGCGGATGAGCGAGGTCATCGGCGAGGTCGCCGGTGTCGGTCCGGAGCGGATCGCCGTGGTCAGCGGCCCCAACCTGGCCCGCGAGATCGCCAACCGGCAGCCCGCCGCGAGCGTCGTCGCGTGCACCGACGAGTCGGTCGCCAAGCGGCTCCAGGCGGCCTGCCACACGCCGTACTTCCGGCCGTACACCAACACCGACGTGATCGGCTGCGAGCTGGGCGGCGCGGTGAAGAACGTGATCGGCCTCGCGGTCGGCATGGCCAACGGCATGGGGCTCGGCGACAACACCAAGGCGACGCTGATCACCCGCGGGCTGGCCGAGACCACCCGGCTGGGACTGGCACTCGGCGCGGACGCGCACACCTTCGCCGGACTCGCCGGGATGGGCGACCTGGTGGCGACCTGCTCCTCGCCGCTCTCCCGCAACAACACCTTCGGCACCAACCTGGGCCGGGGCATGTCGCTGGCGGAGACCATCGCGGCCACCCGCCAGACCGCGGAGGGCGTGAAGTCCTGCGAGTCGGTGCTCGACCTGGCCCGGCGCTGCGGCGTCGACATGCCGATCGTCGAGGCCGTGGTGGACGTGGTGCACAACGGCCGGCCCACCCAGGAGGTCCTTCAGGCGCTGATGTCCCGCTCGGCCAAGCCCGAGCGGCGGTGAACGCCCGCCCCAGGGTGGCTCACCTGTCCGAAACGGGCCGCACGGTACTCTCGGTCGCGATATGAGCATCGAACAGACCTCCCAGAACCCGTCCGTGAAGCCTCGTGTCGCCATCGTCTTCGGCGGCCGCAGCTCCGAGCACGCCATCTCGGTCTCCACCGCGGGCAGCGTGCTGAGGGCGATCGACCGCGACAAGTACGAGGTGCTGCCGATCGGCATCACCCACGAGGGCCGCTGGGCGCTGGTCAGCGACGAACCGGCCCGGATGACCATCACCGACGGCCGGCTGCCGGACGTCGACCAGGTCGCCGAGTCCGTCGAGGGCCAGGTCGCGCTGCCGCTCGGCCCGGGCAGCCGCGAGGTGGTCTGGAGCGAGCCCGGTGCGGCCCCCAAGGCGCTCGGCGAGGTCGACGTGGTCTTCCCGCTGCTGCACGGCCCCTGGGGCGAGGACGGCACGCTGCAGGGCCTGCTGGAGCTCTCCGGAGTGCCGTACGTCGGCAACGGCGTGCTCTCCAGCGCGGTCGGCATGGACAAGGAGTTCACCAAGCGCCTGCTGGCCTCGCACGGCCTGGGCGTCGGCCGCTACACCGTGGTCCGCCCGCGCGAGTGGGAGACCGAGGAGGGCCGCGCGGCCGTCCGCGAGCGGGCCGCCGAGCTCGGTCTGCCGCTGTTCGTGAAGCCCTGCCGGGCCGGCTCCAGCATGGGCATCACCAAGGTCAAGGACCTCTCCGACCTCGACCGCGCGATCGACGAGGCCCGCCGGCACGACCCCAAGCTGATCATCGAGGCAGGCGTCTCCGGCCGCGAGATCGAGTGCGCCGTGCTGGAGTTCGAGGACGGCCCGCGGGCCAGCGTCCCGGCCGAGGTGCTGGTCGGCGGCGACTACGAGTTCTACGACTTCGAGGCCAAGTACATCGACTCCTCGGAGGTGCGGATCCCGGCCGAGCTGTCCGGCGAGGAGACCGCCGAGATCCGCCGCCAGGCGGTGGCCGCGTTCGAGGCGCTCGGCTGCGAGGGCCTGGCCCGGGTGGACTTCTTCCTCCTGGAGGACGGCAGCTGGATGGTCAACGAGATCAACACCATGCCCGGCTTCACCCCGATCTCGGCCTACCCGAAGATGTGGGAGGCCAGCGGGCTGTCCTACCCGGAGCTGATCGACCGGCTGCTGCAGGCGGCGCTGCGCCGCTCCACCGGCCTGCGGTAGCCGCGCGGACCGCACCGCGGACGACGCGCGAGGGCGGGCCCGGGTTCCCCCGGGCCCGCCCTCGCGCGTGCGGCACTACGGGATGGTGGCCCTCACCGCGTCGGAGAGCGCGGCGGCGGCGTCGAGCGGGTTGGCGAGTGCCCCGCCGGGGACGGTCACCTCGACGAACACGGCCCGCTGGGTGGCGGTGAGCCGGTAGCCGCCGTCCTTCAGCGGCTCCGGCCACCAGGTGACGTCGTTGATCGTCGGCGAGATCTCCTTCTGCTTCTCGTCGACCAGCCCCTCCGGGTGCGGCACGCCGCAGCGCAGCACGATGCGCGGCGACGAGGCCCAGGCGGCGGTGTACGGGGAGGCGGGCTCGGGGTCCTTGCGGGGGTGCCCGATCAGGTCCTGCGGCAGCGCGGCGTCCAGGGCCCGGCAGTACGCGGCGGCCCTGGGGGCGGGCGTGGGGGCGTCGACCTTCTCGGGCGCGCCCCAGTTGCCGACCAGCACCACGATGGTGCAGGTCAGCGCGAGCGGCACCGCCAGCCAACGGACCGGGGCCGGCAGTGCCGCGAGGAAGCGGGGGGCACGGAATTCTCGGGTCACCCGCCGATGGTATGCGCGGCTTACAGGTGGACCACCGGACAGGTCAGGGTCCGGGTGATTCCCTCGACCTGCTGAACCTTCGCGACGACGAGGCGGCCGAGGTCGTCGACCGTGTCGGCCTCCGCGCGGACGATCACGTCGTAGGGCCCGGTCACGTCCTCGGCCTGGAGGACACCGGGGATCTTGGAGATCGACTCGGCCACGGAGCTGGCCTTGCCGACCTCGGTCTGAATCAGGATGTAGGCCTGTACCACGGGGACCTCCCGGCGGCTGGGTACGGGGATCGCCGCCGTGATCGCCCGGTCAGGCGTCGGGGGTGGGGCACGGGCTCACCGGCAGTCTGATCACCACGCTACCGCGCAGCGGGGCAGGGAGGGGAGACCTGTGCGCCGTCGGAGGGCGTACGCTGCGCGCGGAAGCGACTTGGACGTACGACGCAGGTGCGCACGTGATGGAGACCGAGAGGACGGCAGATGCAGGGGACCGTGGGCGAGCTGGGCGAGTTCGGACTCATCAGGGAGCTGACCGCCCGGGTACCGCTCACCGACGCGGTCGACCTCGGCCCGGGTGACGACGCCGCGGTGGTGAAGGCGCCGGACGGCCGGGTGGTGGCCACCACGGACGTGCTGATCGAGAACCGGCACTTCCGCCGGGACTGGTCCACCGCCTACGACGTGGGCCGCAAGGCCGCCGCGCAGAACCTCGCCGACGTGGCCGCGATGGGCGCGGTGCCGACCGCGATCCTGCTGGGTCTGGTCGCGCCCGCCGATCTGCCCACCACCTGGGCGACCGAGCTGATGGACGGCCTGCGCGACGAGTGCCAGGTGGCCGGCGCGACCGTGGTCGGCGGCGACGTGGTGCGCGGGGACACCATCACGCTGGCCATCACGGCGCTCGGAGATCTGCAGGGGCGTGCGCCCGTGACGCGCGCCGGTGCTCAGGTGGGTGACGTGGTGGCGGTCACCGGCTGGCTGGGCTGGTCGGCGGCCGGACTGACCGTGCTGCAGCGCGGCTTCCGCTCCCCGAGGGCCTTCGTCGAGGCGCACCGCCGCCCCGAGCCGCCGTACCACGCCGGTCCGGCCGGCTCCGAGTTGGGCGCCACCTCGATGATCGACGTGAGCGACGGGCTGGTCGCCGACCTGGGCCACGTCGCCAAGGCCAGCGCGGTGGACATCGACCTGCGGGCCGCCGACTTCGACGTCCCGGTCCAGATGGCGGACATCGGGCAGGCGGTCGGGGTGGACCCGCTGGTCTGGGTGCTCTCCGGCGGCGAGGACCACGCGATCGTGGCGACCTTCCCGCGCGGGGTCCAACTGCCCGCCCGCTGGCGGGTGGTCGGTGAGGTCGTGGGGCGGGCCCGGGCGGCGCGCGGCGGCCGGGTGACGGTGGACGGCGAGGCCTGGGACCGGGTCGGCGGCTGGGACCACTTCTCGGAGTGACGGCGGCCGGCCACCTGCGGTCGGCCACGTGTGGCCGGCCACCTGCGGCCGGCCGTTGCGGGACCGGCCGTTCAAGGGTCGGCCGTTCCGTGGGCCGGCCGGCCCGGCGGCCGACGGACGCGCGGGGCCGGTGGGTTGACGCCCGCCGGGGGCGGGAACGGGGGCGGGAACGGGGCGCGGCCGAGGGCGCGCGACGCTCCGGGTACGTCCCGCGATCCGGCTCCGGACGGGCCGAGCGCGTAGGCTTGCCGCATCCGGACCGCCCGTCTTCGGCGTGAGTGGTCTGAACCACTGTGGTCTGAACCACTTCGGAGCGGGAGAGCACACCACCATGCGTATCGGTGTCCTGACCAGCGGCGGCGACTGCCCCGGCCTGAACGCGGTGATCCGTTCCGTGGTGCACCGGGGAACCGATGTGCACGGCGACGAGATCGTCGGCATCGAGGACGGCTTCCTCGGCCTGATCGAGGGCCGCACCCGCCCGGTCTCCCACGACGACGTCACCGGCCTGCTGACCCTCGGCGGCACCATCCTCGGCTCGGCCCGGGTGCAGCGCGACCGGATCGCCTGGGCGGTGGAGAACGCCAAGACCCTCGCCCGCGACATCGGCATCGACGCGCTGATCGCGATCGGCGGCGAGGGCACGCTCACCGCCGCCAAGATGTTCAGCGACGCCGGACTCCCCGTGGTCGGGGTGCCCAAGACCATCGACAACGACATCGACGCCACCGACGTCACCTTCGGCTTCGACACCGCGGTGCACGTCGCGACCGAGGCGATCGACCGGCTGAAGACCACCGCCGAATCCCACCAGCGCGTCATGGTGGTCGAGTTGATGGGCCGGCACACCGGCTGGATCACCCTCACCGCCGGCATGGCGGGCGGCGCGCACGGCATCCTCATCCCGGAGAAGCCGTTCGACATCGAGGGGGTGGCCCGGATGGTCGAGGACCGCTTCGCCCGCGGCAAGAAGTTCGCCATCATCGCCGTCGCCGAGGGCGCCGCACCGATGCCCGGCACCATGCGCTTCGACCACGGCGAGGTCGACCGGTTCGGGCACCGCACCTTCGGCGGGATCGGCAACCGGCTCGCCCACGAGCTGGAGAACCTGCTCGGCAAGGAGGCCCGCCCGGTCATCCTCGGCCACACCCAGCGCGGCGGCACCCCGACCGCCCGGGACCGGGTGCTCGCCACCCGGTTCGGCTGGCACGCGGTCGAGGCCGTCCACCAGGGCGCGTTCGGCCACTTCACCGCGCTGCGCCGGGGCGAGATCCGCCTGGTGCCGGTCGCCGAGGCCGTCACCCGGCTCAAGACCGTGCCGGAGGACCGCTGGGCGGAGTCGGAGGCGGTGCTCTGAACCGGCGCCGGTAGGTTGGAGGGCATGTCGCTCCCGTCCTCCACCCCCGCCCCCGGCGGCCGCCCGTCGCCGGGCGGCCCCTCCGCCGCACCTCCCCGCGTCCTCACGGTGGCCGGCTCCGACTCCGGCGGCGGCGCCGGCATCCAGGCCGACCTCAAGGCGATGCTCGCCCTCGGCGTCCACGGCATGAGCGTGATCACGGCCGTCACCGCGCAGAACTCGCTCGGCGTCCAGGGCTACTGGGAACTCCCCGCCGAGGCCGTCCGCGCCCAGTTCCGCAGCGTGGTGGACGACATCGGCGTCCAGGCCGTGAAGACCGGCATGCTCGCCTCCGTCGAACTGGTGGAGACCGTCGCCGGACTGCTGGTCGACGTCGACGTGCCCGTCGTGGTCGACCCGGTCGGCGTCTCCAAGCACGGCGACGCGCTGCTCGCCGCCGAGGCCGTCGCGACCGTCCGCGAGAAGCTGCTGCCGGTCGCCACCCTCGCCACGCCCAACCTGCACGAGGTGACGCAGCTCACCGGGCGCACCGTGGAGAACGAGGCGCAGATGGCGGACGCGGCCAAGGCGCTGCTCGACCTCGGGCCGCGCTGGGTGCTGGTCAAGGGCGGCCACCTGGAGGGCGACGCGGTCGACCTGCTCCACGGCGGCGCGGGGGAGGAGTACTGGTTCCGGGCACCGCGCCACGACAACCGGCACACCCACGGCACGGGCTGCACGCTGGCCAGCGCGATCGCCTCCGGACTGGCCAAGGGCGAGCCGCTGCCGGAGGCCGTGGCCTCCGCGAAGGAGTACATCACCGGCGCGATCGCCGGCGGGTTCGCGCTGGGAGGCGGGATCGGGCCGGTCGACCACGCCTGGCGTTGGCGCTGAACCGACCGGAAAGACCGATGGGCGGGCCCGGGGGCCCGCCCATCGGCGGAAGGGTCGGCGGGGTTCGCCGGGCAAACAGGAAGCCGGCTCATCCGAGGATGAACCGGCTTGCTGGAGGACCGGCGTACCGGTCTGCGCGTCAGCGCGAGACCTTACCGGCCTTGATGCACGAGGTGCAGACGTTGAGCCGCTTCGGCGTCCGCCCAATCACAGCGCGCACCGTCTGAATGTTGGGGTTCCAACGACGGGGGGTACGGCGGTGAGAGTGGGAGATGCTGTTGCCGAAGCCCGGCCCCTTGCCGCAGACGTCGCAGTTGGCAGCCACAGGAGTCACTCCAAGACTTCAGATCATTTACGTTCGAAAACCCCGCTGGACCAGCGGAGCACTCGCGTGAACCGGACCGGGCCGAAGGGTGAGCCTGAACCTGTTCCAGGCAACCGGAAGAGCATACAACGCTTGCTTCCGTTCAACGAAACTACCACGACCGGCCGAGTGATCGCTCTGCCCGCCGCTCCGGGCACCGTCCCGCGGCCCCCGATAACCTGCCGGTATCACCCCTCGCCGTTCACCCTCAGGCCATCACGGCGTCCCATCCGGAGGAGACCTGGTGCTGCACACGCTCGACGCCCCGGCCGTGCGCAGCTGGTGCCAGCTGGCCCTGCGCGCGCTCGGCCAGGCCCGTGAGGAGATCGACGCACTCAACGTCTATCCCGTCCCGGACGGCGACACCGGCACCAACCTGTACCTGACCGTCGAGTCGGCCGCCGCGGCGGTGGAGAGCCGGTTCGCCGACCCGGGACCGGGCGGGGTGCCGGGGCTCGCCGAGACCGCCCGGGCGATGGCCCGCGGCGCGCTGGTCGGCGCCCGCGGCAACTCCGGGGTGATCCTCGCCCAGTGGCTGCGCGGCACCGCCGAGATGCTCGCCGAGGGCGGCGGCGCCGACCAGCTGCGGGCCGCCCTCCAACGGGCCGCCGACTCCGCCTACCAGGCCGTCGCCGAGCCGGTCGAGGGCACCCTGCTCACCGTCGCCCGGGTCGCCGCCCGGGAGGCGGGCCGGGCCGGTGCGGGGCTCGGCCAGGTCGCCGACACCGCGTACCGGGCCGCCCGGGACGCGCTGCGGCGCACCCCCGAACAGCTCGCCGTGCTCGCCGAGAACGGGGTGGTGGACGCCGGGGGCCGCGGCCTGGTCGCCGTCCTCGGCGCGCTCGCCGACGCGGTGGCCGGGCACCAGCCGATGGGCCCGGTCGCCCTGCGCGGGGACCTCCACGTGGTGGAGAGCTGCTCCGGACACGTCCGCCCGCCCGGGCCGGGCCACCCCGCGTTCGAGGTCATCTACCTGCTGGACGCCCCCGACGAGGCCCTGCCGGCGCTGCGCGAACGGCTGGCGGGTCTCGGCGACTCGCTGGTGGTCGGCGGCGGCGACGGACTCTGGAACGTGCACGTCCACGTGGACGACGCGGGCGCCGCCGTCGAGGCCGGGGTCGGGGCCGGGCGTCCGCACCAGATCCGGATCACCCACTTCGCCGAGGCCGCCGCCCGGGCCGGCACCGCCGCCGACCGCGGCGAGGCCGAGCGGCGGACCCGCGCGGTGCTCTCGGTGGTCTCGGGCGCGGGCCTGGCCGAACTCTGCGAGCAGGCCGGCGCGGTCGTGCTGCACGCCGAGCCCGGCCGCCCGCCGGCCAGCGCCGAACTCACCGCCGCCGTCCGCCGGTCCGCCGCCCGCGAGGTCGTGCTGCTGCTCAACGACCCGGAGCTGCGGGCCGCCGCGGGCGCCGCCGCCGACCAGCTGCGCGAGGAGGGCGTCCGGATCGCCGTCCTGCCCACCCGGTCGCCGGTCCAGGGCCTGGCCGCGCTCGCCGTGCACGAGTCCGCCCGGCGCTTCGACGAGGACGTGGTCGCCATGACCTCCGCGGCCGGCGCCACCCGGTACGCCGAACTGGCGGTCGCCGAGGGGGAGTCCTGGACCATGGCCGGGGTCTGCCAGGCCGGCGACGTGCTCGGCCTGATCGACGGGGACGTCGCGGTGATCGGCACCGGGCTGGCCGAGGTCGGCACGAGCGTGCTGGACCGGATGCTCGGTGCCGGCGGTGAACTGGTCACCCTGATCCTCGGCGAGGGCGCGCCCGAGGGGCTGGCCGAGCGGATGGTCGCGCACGCCCGGCACCGGCGGCCCGAGGTGGACGCGGTGGTCTTCCACGGCGGCCAGGAGTCGGCGCCGCTGCTCATCGGCGTGGAGTGAGGGCGGCTCCGCGGGTGGCTCCGCGCGCCGCGCCGGACCGGGGCGGCCGGAGGGCGCGTCGGTGGAGTGAGGGCCGGTCTGTCGGTCCCGTGGTGTAAACAAGGCCCTGATGGGCGCTCTCGATGAACCACTGACCAAGCTCGTCGGCGACCGGACCGCCAAGGTGCTCGCCGACAGCCTCAAGCTGCGCACGGTCGGGGACCTGCTGCACCACTACCCGCGCCGCTACGTCGAACGCGGCCAGCTCACCAGCCTGGACGAGCTGGAGATCGACGAGCACGTCACCGTGCTGGCCAGGGTCGAGAAGGTCACCCTGATCCCGTTCCGCGGGCGCAAGGGCGACCGGCTGGAGGTCGTCGTCACCGACGGCCGCAGCCGGCTCTCGCTGGTCTTCTTCAACCAGGGCTGGCGGCAGAAGGAGCTGAAGGGCGGCTCCCAGGGCCTGTTCGCGGGCAAGGTGGGCGTCTTTAACCGCACCCGCCAGCTGGTCTCGCCGGACTACCAGCTGCTCGACGCGGACGCGGACGCCGGCGCCGCCCAGCAGTTCGCCGGCCGGCTCATCCCCGTGTACGGCGCCAGCGCCCAGATGCCCAGCTGGAAGCTCTCGCTCTGCGTCGAGACGGCGCTCACCAAGCACCTGTCCGACGTCGGCGAGCCGCTCCCCGCCGAACTGCGCGAGCGGCACGACCTGATCCCGCTGCCCGAGGCGCTCGAACTGATCCACCGCCCGCGCAACCAGGCCGACCGCGAACGCGCCCAGGAGCGGCTCCGCTGGGACGAGGCGTTCGTCCTCCAGGTCGCCCTCGCGCAGCGCCGGGCCGCCGACTCCGCCCTGCCCGCCAAGCCGCGCAGGGCCCGGGAGGGCGGCCTGCTCGACGCCTTCGACGCCCGGCTGCCGTTCACCCTCACGGAGGGCCAGCAGAAGGTCTCCGCGGAGATCGCCGCCGACCTGGCGGGCGAACACCCGATGCACCGCCTGCTCCAGGGCGAGGTCGGCTCCGGCAAGACCCTGGTCGCGCTGCGCGCCATGCTCGCCGTGGTGGACGCCGGCGGACAGGCGGTGCTGCTCGCGCCCACCGAGGTCCTGGCCCAGCAGCACCACCGCTCGATCGTCGAGATGATGGGCGACCTGGCCGAGGGCGGTCTGCTCGGCGGCTCCGACCTGGGCACCCGGGTGGCGCTGCTCACCGGCTCGATGGGCGTCCCGGCCCGCCGCCAGGTGCTGCTCGACATGGCCTGCGGGGACGCCGGCATCGCGATCGGCACCCACGCGCTGATCGAGGACAAGGTGCAGTTCCAGGACCTCGGCCTGGTCGTGGTCGACGAGCAGCACCGCTTCGGCGTCGAGCAGCGCGACGCGCTGCGCGCCAAGGGAGACCAGCCGCCGCACCTGCTGGTGATGACCGCCACCCCGATCCCGCGCACCGTCGCGATGACCGTCTTCGGGGACTTGGAGACCTCCGTGCTGGACCAGCTTCCGGCCGGCCGCTCGCCCATCTCCACCCACGTCGTCCCGGCCGTCGAGAAGCCCAACTTCCTGGCGCGGGCCTGGGAGCGGGTCCGCGAGGAGGTGACCCGGGGCCACCAGGCGTACGTGGTCTGCCCCCGGATCGGGGACGAGGAGCCCGCCGACCCGAAGGCCGCGAAGGGCGCGAAGAAGCGGCGCCGGGCCGAGGACGAGCTGGAGGACCTCACCGACGACGCACCGGACGAGGGCGCCGCGAGCGACGAGCGGCGGCCCCCGCTCTCCGTCGTGGAGACCGCCGCGAAGCTGGTCGGGGGCCCGCTGGCCGGGCTGCGGGTGGAGATCCTGCACGGCCGGCTGACGCCCGAGGCCAAGGACGACGTGATGCGCCGGTTCACGGCCGGCGCGGTGGACGTGCTGGTCGCGACCACGGTGATCGAGGTCGGCGTCAACGTCCCGAACTCCACCGTGATGGTGATCATGGACGCGGACCGGTTCGGCGTCTCCCAGCTCCACCAGCTCCGCGGCCGGGTCGGGCGCGGCTCCGCCGCCGGGCTCTGCCTGCTGGTCAGCGACATGCCCGCGGGCAGCGCCGCCCGGGCCCGGCTGGACGCGGTGGCCGGCACGCTGGACGGCTTCCAGCTGTCCCGGATCGACCTCGAACAGCGCCGCGAGGGCGACGTCCTGGGCCAGGCGCAGTCGGGTGTGAAGTCCTCGCTCAAGGTGCTCTCGGTGCTGGAGGACGAGGAGGTCATCGTGACCGCCCGCACCGAGGCCACCCGGCTGGTCGCCGAGGACCCCGGGCTGACCGCCCACCCGGAGCTGCGCACCGCGCTGGCGAGCCTGCTCGACGAGGACCGTGCGGAGTATCTGGAGAAGGGCTGAGGCCCGCTCGGCCGAGCCCGATTGTCAGACCCTCGGGAGAGAATGAAGGTGTTCAGGACGCACCCCCAAGGTGCGTTCCTGGCGCGACACTTGGGGGTTTTGCCATGGCATTCCGTCATCTCAACGAGCTCCCGCTGGGCGACAAGGTCTTCCGGATCGAACTCGCCAGCGACGACGACCGCGAGGTCACCCTCACCCTCACCGGCTGGCGCGAGGGGGAAGCGGCCGCGCCGCTCGCCTCCGGACGGCTGCGGCTGCCGGTCGAGGACGTCGCCTCGCTCCGGATCGCGCTCAACCGGGCGCTCCGGGCCCTGGCGATCGTCGCCGACGTCTCCGAGCCCATCCCCGACCGTGACGTGCTGCGCGAGCTCTACCCCGGACACGGCGCCCCCTGGGTGCCGCAGCACGAGGAGGAACTGGTCCGGCGGTTCCACGAGAACGAGACCGTCGCCCGGATCGCCGCCCGCTTCGGCCGTACGCCCGACTCCGTCCGCACCAAGCTGCGGGAGCTCGGCCACGACCCGCGCCGCCCCGAGTACTGCCCGCCCGACGGCTGCCTCTCCTGGTCCCGCTACGCCTCGCCGACGCTGCTCGGCGCGGCCGTCCCGGCCCAGGCGGCGGGGGAGTAGCCGGCATCCGGTCCGTGGCGCGACGGGGGCGCGACGGGGGTGCGGCGTCCGCGGTGACGAGCTGAAGTGAGGGGGGAGGGCCCCGCCGGTCGGACCGGCGGGGCCCGGCCCGTATAGCGTGGTCGGGCAGCGACGAAAGGACCTCCCACCACCATGACCCGCGTGATCGCCGGGGCGGCCGGCGGCCGCCGACTGGCCGTACCGCCCGGTCGGGGCACCCGCCCGACCTCCGACAAGGCCCGCGAGGCGATGTTCTCCACCCTGGAGGCGCTGCGCGGCACCCTGCACGGCATCCGGATGCTGGACCTGTTCGGCGGGTCCGGCGCGGTCGGCCTGGAGGCGCTGTCGCGCGGCGCCGAGCACGTGCTGCTGGTCGAGGCCGACGCCCAGGCGGCCCGGGTGATCCGGGAGAACGTCCGGACGATCGGACTGCCGGGCGCGCTGGTGAAGGCCGCCAGGGCGGAGAAGGTGATCGCAGGGCCGGCTCCGGAGGCTCCGTACGACCTCGTCTTCCTCGACCCGCCGTACGTCGTCACCGACGACGAGGTGCGCGAGATGCTGATCACACTGTCGGCCGGGGGCTGGCTCGCGGCCGACGCACTCGTCACCGTGGAGCGCAGCACCCGGGGCGGCGAGTTCGGCTGGCCGGAGGGCTTCGAGGTACTGCGCTCGCGCCGGTACGGCGAGGGCACCCTCTGGTACGGTCGCGCCGCCGCCGAGACCCGTCGCCACCCGTAGCGGGCCGAGGCCCGCAGCAGTCTCGTCACCCCATGAGGGAGCACCAACGCCATGCGCCGTGCCGTCTGCCCCGGATCGTTCGACCCGATCACCAACGGTCACCTCGACATCATCGAGCGGGCCTCGAAGCTGTACGACGTGGTGCACGTCGCGGTGTTGATCAACCGCAACAAGGAGGGCATGTTCAGCGTCGAGGAGCGGATCGCGCTGATCGAGGAGACCACCGCGCAGTACGGGAACGTCGTGGTCGAGTCGCACCTCGGCCTGCTGGTGGACTTCTGCCGGGAGCGGGACATCCCGGCGATCATCAAGGGCCTGCGCGCCGTCAGCGACTTCGACTACGAGCTGCAGATGGCCCAGATGAACCACGGGCTGACCGGCGTCGAGACGCTCTTCGTGCCGACGTCGCCGACGTACAGCTTCCTCTCCTCGACGCTGGTCAAGGAGGTGGCCTCGTACGGCGGCGACGTCTCGCACCTGCTGCCGGAGACGGTGCACGGCCGCCTGGTCGAGCGGATCGCCGAGCGGCGCGCCGGGCGGTAGCGCGCGACGGGGCGGCCGGCCCGCGGGGTGGGCCCGGTGGTGACCTCCGGTCCGTTTCTGCCGGTTCGTCACGGTATGTCGGTCAGGTGGCTGGTCGGCCCCGTCCGGACGTTGTGACCTCGCCCCGCCGTGGCCGTACAGTCTGTATTCCTGCCCTGCGGTGAGGTGCACCGCGCCGGGCGCTGCCTCCGCCGGACCGTCGGCGGCACACGGAAAGACGAAGCCCCGTGGACGTGCAGAACAAGGTCGACGAGATCGTGGCCGCCGTCGAGAACGCCCGCTCGATGCCCATGTCGGCCTCCTGCGTGGTGAACCGGGCCGAGCTGGTCGGCCTGCTCCAGGACCTGCGGTCGGCACTGCCCGCCGAGTTGGCCCAGGCCCAGTCGGTGATGGCCGACCACGAGTCGGTGGTCGCGGACGCCCAGTCCGAGGCCGACCGGATCATCCAGGGGGCGCACGCCGAACGGGGCTCGCTGATCTCCGACACCGAGGTGGTCCGCCGCGCCCAGTCCGAGGCCGACCGGATCCTCGTCGAGGCCCGCGCCGAGGTCGACACCAAGCGTGCCGAGGCCGACGACTACGTGGACAGCAAGCTGGCCAACTTCGAGGTCGTGCTCACCAAGACGCTCGGCGCCGTCGGCCGCGGCCGGACCAAGCTGCGCGGCGACGCGAGCGTCTTCGAGAACGACTTCGAGGGCGAGAGCGACGGCGAGGAGTTCCGGCCGCAGCGGACCAGCCCGAGCCCCGAGGTCGACGAGTACGTCGATGTGAAGCTCGCCACCCTGGAGAACGTGCTCAGCGCGACCCTGGAGGCGGTCGGCAAGGGCCGCGACAAGCTGCTCGGCAAGCGGCCGATCGACGAGCTGGGCGCCTACCTGGCCGCCGCCGACCAGGCGCAGCAGGCCAAGGAGCGGGCCGAGGCGGTCGCCGCGGGCTTCGCCGGGGACGCCGACGGCGCCGACATCGCGTGGTACCGCGAGGAGGTTCCGCAGCAGCAGAGCTGGCCGGAGCAGGCCCCGGCGGCGGCGGGCTGGCAGTCCCCGGGGGCCGACCAGTACGCGGCCGCGCAGCAGGGCGGCGGCCAGTACGCGGAGGTGTACGGCGGCGGCTTCGACCCGGCGATCGGCCAGGGGGGCGACCCGTACGCCGGCCAGTACGGCTACGGCCAGCAGGTCCCGCAGATCCAGCACGCGCAGCAGGTCCAGCACGTGCAGCAACCCGGCTACCCGGAGGGTCAGCAGGGCCAGCAGGGCGGGTACGACTACCCGCCCCAGCACCAGGGGTACGCCGCCCAGCAGTACGACGCCTGGGGCAACCCCCAGCCCGAGGCCGGGGCCGGCTACCCGCAGCCGCCGGCCAACCCGCCGGCCCTTCCGCAGCAGGCGCAGCCCGGCCTGGACGAGACCAGCTTCTTCGACACCAGCATGATCGACATGACCCGGCTCCGGGAGCTCGGCGGGAGGTAGTGGCCGGGAGCGAAGTTGGGCCTGGCCGGAGACTCCGGTAGTCTGACCACTCCGGCCTCTCCGTGTCGGGCCGTCGGTCTGCCCGCGCATCCATTCGATGAGTGGCGCCGCACATCAGTTTTCTCAGGAAGTCAGGACACCTTGAACCGCCTCGACCACCGCGACCCCCTCGTGTTCGACACGCACGAGCTGGGCCGTCGTCCGGGTGCGCTGCGCAAGGTGAGCCGGACCCTGGAGGCCCCCGAGGGCCTGGGGATCATCGACGTGATCGGTGTTCCCGAGAAGAGTGAGATGGTTCTGGAGCTCCGCCTGGAGTCCGTGGTCGAGGGCGTGCTGGTGACCGGCACCGCCGAGACCGTGGTCGAGGGCGAGTGTGTACGGTGCCTGGAGCCGGTCGAGTTCGACCTCGACGTGGACTTCCAGGAGCTGTACTACTACCCGGAGTCCGACGAGCGCCATCGCGCCCGGACCGCCGGGACCGAGGACCTCGAAGAGGACTCGGAAGAAGAGACTTACCGTCTGGAGGGCGACTACTTCGACCTCCGGCCGGTGCTGCGTGACGCGGTGGTGCTCGCACTGCCGCTGCAGCCGGTGTGCCAGGAAGACTGCCTGGGCCTGTGCTCCGAGTGCGGAGCGCGCCTGAGCGACGACCCGGCGCACCACCACGACGCCGCCGACCCCCGGTGGGCGGCTCTGCAGGGACTCTCCGCCGCCCCTGGCGACGAGGGTGACGGAATCAAGTACAGCGACACCCGTGAGGGTCTCGCCGAGAACCAGGAGAAGTAGCCGTGGCTGTTCCGAAGCGGAAGATGTCGCGCAGCAACACGCGCCACCGTCGGTCCAACTGGAAGGCCGTTGTCCCGGCCCTCGTGGCGTGCGACCGCTGCCACGAGCCGAAGCTGGGTCACATCGCGTGCCCGAGCTGCGGCACGTACAACCGTCGCCAGGTCCTCTCGGTCTGATCGGCGGGGTGCACGGATCGATGTCGGACGGTAACTCTTCCCGCAAGGCGACCACCGCAACGAAGGCTCCTTCGGGTGGCGGAAAGGCCGGCGGGCCGGCTTCGACCGAATACGACGTCCTGGAAGGGCGCCTCGGGTACACGCTCGAGCGCGCCCTTCTGGTGCGTGCCCTGACCCACCGCTCGTACGCGTACGAGAACGGCGGGCTGCCCACCAACGAGCGCCTGGAGTTCCTCGGCGACTCGGTGCTGGGCCTGGTGGTGACCGACACCCTCTACCGCGTCCACCCGGACGTCCCGGAGGGCACGCTCGCCAAGCTGCGCGCCGCGGTGGTCAACTCGCGCGCGCTCGCCGACGTCGGACGCGGCCTGGAGCTCGGCACGTTCATCCGGCTCGGCAAGGGTGAGGAGGGCACCGGCGGCCGCGACAAGTCGTCGATCCTCGCCGACACCGTCGAGGCCGTGATCGGCGCCGTCTACCTGGACCAGGGTCTGGACGCGGCCACCGAGTTCGTCCACCGGCTGTTCGACCCGCTGATCGAGGAATCCTCTCAGCTGGGCGCGGGCCTGGACTGGAAGACCAGCCTCCAGGAGCTCACCGCCTCGGTGGGCATCGGAGTGCCGGAGTACGTGGTCGAGGAATCCGGTCCGGACCACGAGAAGACCTTCACCGCGGCGGCCCGGGTGGCCGGCGAGGACTTCGGCAGCGGCGTCGGCCGCTCGAAGAAGGAAGCCGAGCAGAAGGCCGCGGAGAGCGCCTGGCGGGCGATCAAGGAGAAGTACGCCGACCGCCTGCCCGGCGGCGCCTGAGCACGCAGTAGCCTTCCTCCAGCAGACGCAGTTCCCCGTCGCAGGAGGCTTGTTCCCGTGCCCGAACTTCCCGAGGTCGAGGTCGTCCGCCGCGGTCTGGCGAACTGGGTCGCCGGACGGACCGTGGCCGGGGTCGAGGTGCTGCACCCGCGTGCGGTGCGGCGCCAGCAGGCCGGCGCGGCCGACTTCACCGCCCGGCTCACCGGCACCACCCTCGGCACCGCGCAGCGGCGGGGCAAGTACCTGTGGGTGCCGCTCGCCGGCACCGGGGCCGGGTTCGCGCTGATCGGCCACCTCGGGATGAGCGGCCAGCTGCTCGTCCAGGACCCGTCCGCGCCGGACGAGAAGCACCTGCGGGTCCGGCTGCGGTTCGGCGACGGCGGGCGCGAGCTGCGCTTCGTCGACCAGCGGACCTTCGGCGGGCTGGCGGTCGAGGAGGCCGAGGACGGCGACCCGGAGGGCACCCCGGTCTCCATCGCGCACATCGCCCGCGACCCGCTCGACCCGCGCTTCGACGACGCCGCCTTCGTGACCGCGCTGCGCCTCAGGCGCACCACCGTCAAGCGCGCGCTGCTGGACCAGACGCTGATCAGCGGGGTCGGCAACATCTACGCGGACGAGGCGCTCTGGCGCACCCGGCTGCACTACGACCGCCCGACCGGGTCCCTCACCCGCCCGCAGGCGCTGCTGCTGCTGGCCAACGCCCGGGACGTGATGTCCGCGGCGCTGGCCGTCGGCGGCACCAGTTTCGACAGCCTCTACGTCAACGTGAACGGCGAGAGCGGCTACTTCTCCCGGGATCTGGACGCCTACGGCCGCGAGCAGGAGCCGTGCCGGCGCTGCGGGACACCGATCCGGCGGGCCGCCTGGATGAACCGGTCCAGCTACTTCTGCCCCCGCTGCCAGCGGGTGCCGCGGGTCCGCAGCGGGGGCTGAGCGGCCTCAGTGCTTGGCGAGTTCGGGCTGCGGCCGTTCGGCTTCGGGCGCGCCGTGGGTGTCCTGGCCGAAGTAGGCGACGCCGACCGCCGCGACCACCGAGAGCAGGAAGCCGGCCACGCCGAGCCAGCCGAGCCCGGCCTTCGAGGAGTCGCCGAGCCAGAGCACGCCGACCGCGCCGGGCAGCACCGTCTCACCGACGACCAGGGCCGCGGTGGCCCCGTTCACCGAGCCGATCTGCAGCGCCACGGTGTGCACGTACATGCCGCCGATGCCGCCGACGAGGATCGCGTACAGGGCCGGGTCGGAGAGCAGCGCGCCGAGCTCGAACGGCTCGATCCCGTTGAGGATGCGCACGCCGACGCCGAGCGCGCCGAAGCCCAGACCGGAGAGCAGGCCGGCGACGATCGCGCCGTTGGCCCCCATCCGGCGGACCAGCAGGCCACCGCCGACCAGCAGCACGGTGGTGATCGCCAGCAGCCCCCAGTGGAAGGCCATCGCGGCGTGGTGGCCGCCCTCCGGTCCGGCCGAGACCGCCAGCAGCACCAGCGCCGAGCAGAGCACGCCGATCGACACCCACTCCAGCTGCTTGAGCCGGATCCCGAGCAGCTTGATCGACAGCACCGCGGTGATCACCAGGTTGGCGCTGATGATGGTCTGGGAGAGGAACAGCGGCAGCAGCCGGGCGGCCAGCGCGCCGAGGCCGAAGCCGATGAAGTCCAGCACCGTGCCGAGGATGAACTCCCAGGTCACGGCTGCCTTGGCGGTGGAGGAGAGGCTCGGCCCGCCGTGCGCGGTGGTCCCGGCGGCGGAGGCGCCCTTGGCGGCCTCCTCCCGGGCGGAGCGGCGTGATCCGACGGCCTGCAGGACCGAGCCGATGCCGTAGCAGGCGGAGGCCGCCACGGCGGTGACGAGGCCGATCAACACGCTGTGCTCCGATCGAGAGGAATGCGGGAGGAGAGGAGTGCGGGAGGAATGGTCAAGAGAAGGTCATGAACGGGCCGTACGGCCACCACTATGCCCGGTCGCGGAGTACGGTCGGACCGCCCCCCGGTGGTCGTCGCGAGCTGCGGTGACCCGCCGGAACGTACGTCCGGGCAGGTGGCCGGGTTCCCGCCGCCCGCCCGGCTCAGGGACCCGCCCGGGTAGAGATCATCCCCGGGGAGGGGACGCACCCCGGCGGACGGTGGGGGTCGCCCGGCAGGCCGTACCCGACGGGTATGCCGTACCGGAGGGCCCGGAGAGGTAGCGTCGATGGCATGAGAACCCTTGCTCGACGACGTTCCCGGGCCGCCGGGCCGCCGGCCCTGGTGGCGGCGCTGCTCGGGCTGCTGCTCGGGTTGCTGCTCCTGGTGACGCCGGCGGCCTCGGCGGCGGGCGGGCTGGACGACGCGGCCGCCACGCTCAAGCAGGGCCGGGTGTACGTCGACCCGGCCATGGCCGGCCGGTTCGACCAGGGGCAGGCCGACGCGCTGACCGAGAAGATCCGCAAGACCGACAAGCCGATCTTCGTCGCGGTGGTCCCGGCCGCGGCTCCGTACGGCGCCCAGACGGTCTTCGACGACCTGCGGACCAAGGTCGGCATCACCGGCACCTACGCCGTCTGGCGCGGCGACCAGTTCCAGGCCCGCTCGGACCGGGCCGCGCTGGCCAGCGAGAGCGCCGAACGGATCGCGGGCGCCTCCTTCCGCTCGCACCCCGGCGACATCGGCGCCACCCTCGACGACTTCGTCGACACCGCCGCCCCGCAGGTCAAGGGGAACGGTGTGAACAGCGGTGCGGGCGGCGCCTCGACCGCCGCGATCGTGGTCCCGCTGGCCCTGCTCGCACTGGCCGGTACCGGCGTCTTCCTGCTCTTCCGCCGCGCGAAGCGGCGCAAGGAGGAGCAGCGCCGGGCCGAACTCGCACAGCTGCGACGGGTCGTCGACGAGGACATCACGGCCTACGGCGAGGAGCTCGACCGGCTCGACTTCGACCCGGGAGCCGCGGACGCGGACGACGTGCAGCGCGGCGACTACACCCACGCCCTGGACTCCTATGACCGGGCCAAGCGTCTGATGGACGAGGCCAGGGGACCGCACGACGTGAAGCCGGTCACCGAGGCGCTGGAGGACGGCCGGTTCGCGCTGGCCACCCTGGAGGCCCGGCGGGAGAGCAGGCCGCTGCCGGAGCGGCGTCCGCCGTGCTTCTTCGACCCGCGGCACGGCCCGTCGGTGCAGGACGCCGACTGGGCCCCGGCGGACGGCGCGGCGCGCACCGTCCCGGTCTGCCGCGCCGACGCGGAGCGGCTGGCGGCCGGACAGGCCCCGGACATCCGGACCGTCCCGACCGAGCACGGGCCGCAGCCGTACTGGAACGCCGGACCGGCGTACGGGCCCTGGGCGGGCGGCTACTTCGGCGGCTTCGGCGGCGGCGGGCTGCTGCCGGGCCTGCTGGTCGGCACGATGCTCGGTTCGATGATGGCCACCCCGGCCTACGCGGCCGGCGCGGGCGACGCCGGTTCCGGCTACGAGGGCGGCGACGTCTCCGGAGCCGACTACAACTCCTCCGACTTCGACGGCGGGTTCGGCGGCGGCGACTACGGGGGCGGCGGCGGAGGCGACTTCGGTGGCGGCGGAGGCGACTTCGGCGGAGGGTTCTGACTCCGTCGTTCGGCTCCGGCCGGTGCGACGACCGGCCCGCGGCCCCGCCGGACGACCCGGCGGGGCCGCGGTGTCCGTCCGGGGAGCGGCCCGGACGGCGCCGGATCCGACCCGCTGATCGATGTCCGGCGCGGCTCCGGGGCCCCGGCCGTACGGGTTTGAGAAGGCAACCCGGTGTGGGAAGGTGGAGGACGTGACGCCCCGCACCCCTTCAGCCGTTCCCGCCGCGCCCGCCCTGCCGGGGCGGCCCTGCTCGATCGCCGCCGCGCTGCACGTGGTGGGGGAGAAGTGGGCGCTGCTCGCCGTGCGGGAGCTGTTCTACGGCAACCACCGGTTCGACCGGATCGCCCGGAACACCGGGGCGCCCCGCGACCGGCTCACCGCCCGGCTGCGCGCGCTGGAAGAGGCCGGCGTGGTCGAACGGCGCCCGTACAGCGAACGCCCGCCCCGGTACGAGTACCACCTGACGGAGGCGGGCCGCGACCTCGCGCCCCTCAGCCAGGCCCTGCTCGGCTGGGGCGACCGGTGGCTGATGCCGGAGCCCCCGGTCGGCCTGGAGCACGACCCGCAGGGGCACGAACCGCACCCGTACGACCCGGCCTGGGTCTGCCGCACCTGCGGCGAGGAGGGGCGCCGCGCGGACCTGCGGATCGAGGTCCACAGCCCGGGCTGGACGACGGAGGGCCCGACGGCGCCGTGACGCGGGCCGTCGCCCGGCCGGATAGGGTCGGGGGCATGCACGGTCGCGACGCCCACAGTGAGGAGCCGGTCCGGGTCACCGCCTGGGTGCGGGGCAAGGTCCAGCAGGTCGGCTTCCGCTGGTGGACCAGGGCGCGGGCGCTGGAGATCGGCCTCACCGGCTACGCGAGCAACCTCGGCGACGGCCGGGTGCAGGTGGTGGCCGAGGGCGTCGCCGTCGACTGCGAACAGCTGCTCGCCCTGCTCAGGGGCGCCGGCACACCGGGCCGGGTCGCCGGGGTGACCGAGATCTGGACCGCCGTCGGCACGGGTTACGAGGGCTTCGAGATCCGCTGAGCCGGACCCGGTCCGGTTCCGGCCCTGGCCGGGTCCGGAACCCGTGCGAAAGGATCGGCAACTGGCGGTGTCGTACGGTTGCCATCCGGGCAGACTCGTGGTTGACTCCGCATCGGACGATGATCCACGAGCTCGTGGTGGACCTCCCCGCGACCGCCCGGCGTGACGACACCGCCAGGCAGGTGACAGGGGCGCGGTAGCGTGCGGTGATCGTGTTGACCCGTACCGTCTTTGGTGAGACGCTGGAAACCCGCGCACACGACCGCGTTATCCCGGCAGGCGCATGCCCTCGTGAGCCCAGCTCACGGCGGTTGTGCCGTAGTGCCCAGCCAGCACTGCCGGTGCGCGACGCGCGTGCGTCCCCCTTCCCCCTAGACCTGTTCCGTTCCGGTTCGGTCACTCAGCGTGGAGGACCATTCATCATGGCAAAGGCGCTTCTCGGGTACGTCGGCGGCCCCGACCCGCGAATGCTCTCCGAGATGCGACGGCTGCAGCAGCGCGTTCAGGATCTTGAATCCGAGCTCATTCGGATGCAGGCCGAGAACGACGCTCTCACCGCTGTCGCTGACGAGCACTCGCTGCTCAGCAGCATCGATCTGGACCAGCGGGAGCCGGCTCTCACCTGAGTCCCGCCCGATCCCTCGATCGACGTCGTTGTGCACTGAGCCGCCCCGAAAGGGACGCAGCTTGCAAGGGACGCCCCGCGTGGCGTCCCTTCGTCGTGTCCGGCGCGTTTCCGGACGGCGCCCGGTGGCCGGTGCCGCGCCCGGCGCGCTGTGGTGGCGGTCCGGTGGCGGTCCGGTGGCCGGGCCCGGACCGGCCGGCCCGACCGGTGTGTCCGGACACGATCGCCGCAGGTGCGGGCGGATACAGTCGCCGCAGAGCCCGGTGAGCGATGTGAGGAGACCGGCGCGTGCACCTGAAGAGCCTGACGCTGCGCGGGTTCAAGTCCTTCGCCTCCGCCACCACCCTGCGGTTCGAACCCGGCATCACCTGCGTGGTCGGGCCCAACGGCTCCGGCAAGTCCAACGTCGTCGACGCGCTCTCCTGGGTGATGGGCGAGCAGGGTGCCAAGTCGCTGCGCGGCGGCAAGATGGAGGACGTCATCTTCGCCGGGACCAGCGGGCGCGCCCCGCTCGGCCGCGCCGAGGTCAGCCTCACCATCGACAACTCCGACGGCGCCCTGCCGATCGAGTACGCCGAGGTGACCATCACCCGGACGATGTTCCGCAACGGCGGCAGCGAGTACGCGCTCAACGGCGACACCTGCCGGCTGCTCGACATCCAGGAACTCCTCTCCGACTCCGGCATCGGCCGCGAGATGCACGTCATCGTCGGCCAGGGTCAGCTCGACTCCGTCCTGCACGCCGACCCGATGGGCCGCCGCGCCTTCATCGAGGAGGCGGCCGGCGTCCTCAAGCACCGCAAGCGCAAGGAGAAGGCGCTCCGGAAGCTGGACGCGATGCAGGTCAACCTCAACCGCGTCCAGGACCTGGTGGCCGAACTCCGCCGCCAGCTCGGCCCGCTCGGCCGGCAGGCCCGGATCGCCCGGCGCGCCGCCGGCATCCAGGCCGACCTGCGCGACGCCCGGCTCCGGCTGCTCGCCGACGACCTGCTCGCCCTGCGCCGGGCGGTCGAGGCCGAGATCGCCGACGAACTCGCGCTGCGGCTGCGCCGCTCCACCGTCGAACAGGAACTGGGCCGGGCGATCGGCCGCGAGGCCGTGCTGGAGGCCCAGGTCCAGCAGCTCGGACCGGGTCTGGAGGCGGCCCGGCAGACCTGGTACCTGCTCTCCGCGCTGGCCGAGCGGACCCGCGGCACCATCGGGCTGGCCGAGGCCCGGGCCCGGCACGCGGTGGCCGGCGGACAGACCGAGGAACGGCGCGGACGGGACCCGGAGGAGTCGGAGCAGGAGGCCGAACGGGTCCGCGAGGAGGAGGCCGCGCTGGCCGGGGCGCTGGAGGAGGCCCGGTACGCGCTGGCCGAGGCGGTCGAGACCAAGGGCGAGCTGGAGCGCGACCTCGCCGCCGAGGAACGGCGGCTCAAGGACGCCGCCCGGGCGATCGCCGACCGTCGGGAGGGGCTGGCCCGGCTGCAGGGGCAGGCCGCCGCCGCGCGTTCCAGGGCCGCCGCCGCCGAGGCCGAGACCGGCCGGCTCGCCGAGGCCCGGGACGAGGCGCTGCAGCGTGCCGAGGCCGCCCGGTGCGAGCACGAGGAGCTGGCGTCCCGGGTCGACGCCTCGGCCGAGGACGAACGGGCCGACACCGCGCACGAGACCGCCCGGGAGCGGCTCGCCGCCGTCGAGCGGGAGCTCGTGGCCGCGCGCGAGGCGGCCGGCGCCGCCGAACGCGAGCGGGCCGGACTGACCGCCCGGCACGAGGCGCTGGCGCTCGGCCTGCGCCGCAAGGACGGCAGCGGCGCGCTGCTGGCCGCGGGCGACCGGCTGGCCGGGCTGCTCGGCCCGGCGGCCGCGCTGCTGCGGATCGCCCCCGGCCACGAGACCGCCCTCGCCGCCGCGTTCGGCGCGGCGGCGGACGCGGTGGCCGTCGACTCGCCCGCCGCGGCGG
>NZ_JBEXNT010000092.1:0-38666 GCF_040611255.1 Kitasatospora sp. NPDC002965
GAGCCCCCGGGGGCCCCCCCCCCCCCCCCGGGGGGGCCCCCCCCCCCCCCCGCCCCCCCCCCCCCCGGGGGGGGGCCCCCCCCCCCCCCCCCCCCCCGCCCCCGGCGCCGTGGCGGGGTGCGGGCGGGCCTCCGCCGTGGCCGGGTGCAGGCCCGTCGGGGCGAGCAGCGCCCGGCCGAGCAGCCCCACCGCGCGGTCCAGCGTCGCGGTGAACGCCACGGCGGCGCCCGGCAGCCCGCGCAGCTCCCAGAGCACCCGGACCGACGACCAGGCCGCGTCCCGGGCGGCGTCGACCGACCACGCGCCGATCCGGTGGGTCAGCGGCTCGATCCGTTCCAGCAGGTCCGGCCCCGGCATCAGCTGCTCCCGGACCGCCGCCTCCACCCCGGCCAGCAGAGCGCTGATCCGGTGGTAGTCGGCCGCGAGCTGCCGGGGCTCGCGGCCCAGCCGCCGGCAGGTGTCGATCACGGCGAGCGGCAGGTCGTGCTGGATGTGCGCGTTCATCCCGGCCAGCGCGAACTGGACCGGGTGCACCTCCGGGCACGCCCGCCGCTCGAACAGCGGCTGCCAGCTGGCCGGCGGCCGGCGCCCGGCCGCCACGGCGTCCACGGCCAGCAGGTAGCGCCCGGCGAACACGACGTCCAGCTCGGCCACGGCGCCGGGGTCCGCGAACTCCCCGAGTCGGGCCCGGACCGTCTCCGTCACGGTCAGGTACATCCGGTTGAACACCGCGACGCCGTCACCGGGCGGCAGCCCGCGCCCGATCGCCCGCAGCCGCCGGATCACGCCGTCGACCCCGATCGCCACCCGCGTGTGCGTGCCGGCCATCCGTCACCCTCCGATGTCGATCGTGCACTGATCGCATCATCGTGACAGCCGCCTGCCCGGGCCCGGCCGATGCCGCGCGGAGCCCCCGGCCGCTCCTCCGTCCCCCTCCGCCACTCAGCCCAGCTCGTACTCCAGGACGTAGGTGTGGGCGCCCTGCTCGTCGACGTTCAGCTCGAACGTGCCGGTGATCCCCGTCAGCCCGCCCGAGCCGGTCCCCGCCACCACCCGGATCGCGAGGCGCTCGCCCTGGCTCCCCGGCGCGGAGTGCTGCAGCACGAACGACCCCTGCCGCCCGTCCAGCGTGCCCGTGAACCGCTCCACCGCCACGTACGCGGCCGGCCCGCCCTCGCCGTCCATCACCGAGAACATCCGCACCAGGCTCGTCCCCGTCAGCCCGCCCGTGAAGTCCTTGGTGATCCGCACCCGGCCGACCGTCGACCCCGGCTGCTCGTCCGTCTCCTCCGGCTCGAACGCCGTCAGCTCGAACGCCCCGCTCGTCCTGCTCCCCATGGCACCGTCCCTCGACCGAACCCCGCGGCCGGGCCCGTCGCCGACCGCAGGCCCACCCTTGCACGCCCCACCGACAAGCGCGCCGCGGCGCCGTGCGGGCGGCCGGCCCGGAGGCCCCGCGGCCGCTCAGTACTCCCAGCGGAGGGCCAGCACGGCCGCGTCGTCGTCCAGGCCGGTCGGGGAGACCCACGCCGCCAGATCGTCGAGGAGGTCGTCGAGGAGGGCGTCGGGCGCGGTGGCGTGCAGGGCGGCGAGACGGTCGGTGATCGGGTAGAAGCGGCCCGCCGGGTCGCGGGCCTCGGAGAACCCGTCGGTGTGCAGGAGCAGGAGGTCCCCGGCGAGCGGCTCGAACGGATCGGCCCGGTAGCGGCCGCCGCCGAGGAGATCGAGCAGGCCGAGCGGCGGCGCGTGCCGGGAGGGCACGAGTTCGGTCACCCGGCCCGCGCGGCGCAGCAGGGCGTGCGGATGGCCGCAGTTGACCAGGAGGGCGGAGCCCCCCGGTCCGCCGACGCCGAGCAGCACGGCGGTGGCGAACCGCTCGTTGTCCGGCCGGGCGACCAGCGCGGCGTCCAGCCGCCCGGCGAGCCGGGCGAGGTCGGGCTCGGTGCGGGCCGCCGCCCGGAAGGCCCCGAGGACGTCGGCCGCCGTCTCGACGGCCGACAGCCCGTGCCCCTGGACGTCCCCGAGCAGCACCCGGATGCCGAACGGCGTGTCGGCCACCTCGTAGAGGTCGCCGCCGATCCGCGCCTCGGCCGCCGCCGCGACGTACCGGACGGCGATCCGCAGCGGGCCGATCCGTTCCGGGGGAGGGCGCAGCAGCGCCCGCTGCGCCGCCTCGGAGACCGTCCGGACCTGGAGCAGCTCGCGTTCCCGGGAGGAGATCAGCACGACGTTGGCGGTGCTCGCGAGGGTCGCCGCGAGGATGGTGACCAGCGCGGTGAGGTGGACGGAACCCGACACGGCGGTGTTGCCCCGCTCCAGCAGCCCGGCCGCGACGGCCGCGGCCACCCCGGTGGCCAACGGCACCCGGGCACGGCGGGTGGTCGCCCCGACCAGCACGGGTGCCACCGCGAGGACGGGGGAGAGGGTCGTCCCCGGGCCGGTGAGGAGATCGGCGACCACGGCCGCGACCAGCAGCAGGAAGGCGCAGTAGAGCAGCAGCCGGGTCCGCCGCGGCAGGCGCGGCGGCCGTGCCCCGTCCCGCGGGCCGTCGGCGGTCACGGTCACGCACTCGCCTCCCAGGAGGTCGACGGAGGCACCGGGAGGGGCGCCTGCGCGCTTCCACCCTCTTCCACCCTCCACTCTCCACCGGGGCCGCCGCGGACGGCATCCCGGCGGGCCGGCCTGCTCCGCCCGGTCCGCCCGCCCGGTCCGCCCGGCCGGTCCGGTCCGGCGGGCCGGATAGGCTGGCCGGCGAGATGAGACGCAAGAGCACGCCGCCGGCCGCCCCCCTCCCGCAACGCCTAGGAGTGGACCCGGTGCACCTGCGGCTGCCGGTCGTCGGCGGCCCGTGGCCGACGGTGCGCGCGTACCTGGCCGAGCGGCTGCCCGCCGCGGCGGTCGAGCGGGTCGGCGCCCTGCTGGACGAGCACGGGATCGTCGGTGAGGACGGGCTGCCGATCGCGCCGGACGAGCCGTTCCGGCCCGGGGCGCACCTGTGGTTCTACCGGGAGCTGCCGGCGGAGGTGCCGGTCCCGTTCGCGCTGGACGTGCTGCACCACGACGAGCACCTCGTGGTGGTCGACAAGCCGCACTTCCTGGCCACCACCCCCCGCGGCCGGCACGTCGTGGAGACGGCGCTCTCCCGGCTGCGCCACGCACTCGCCCTGCCGGCCCTCAGCCCGGCGCACCGGCTGGACCGGCTGACGGCCGGGCTGGCGATGTTCGTGGTCCGCCCGGAGGACCGGGGCGCCTACCAGACGCTGTTCCGGGACCGCCTGGTCCACAAGGAGTACCAGGCGGTCGCGCCGTACGACCCGGACCTGGAGCTGCCCCGGACGGTGCGCAGCCACATCCTCAAGGAGCGCGGCGAGATCGCGGCCCGCGACGTGGACGCGCCGCCGAACAGCGAGAGCCGGATCGACCTGGCCGAGCGGCGCGGCGCGCTGGCCCGCTACCGGCTGCTGCCGTCGACCGGGCGGACGCACCAGCTGCGCCTGCACATGAGCGGCCTGGGCGTGCCGATCCTCGGCGACCCGGTGTACCCCGTGGTGCTGCCCGAGCCGGCCCCGGACGACTTTCGCCGCCCACTTCAACTGCTCTCCTCGGTGGTCGAGTTCACCGATCCGCTGAGCGGGCGCCCGCGCCGTTTCGAGAGCCGCCGGACGTTGTCCGCGTGGGCCGACCCGGCCGGGTGGGCCGGGCCGGCCGACCCGGAGGTCCGACCCGCCCCGGGCCCGCCGCCGTCCGCCCCACCGCAGGCGGGCCGACTGTCCTAGGCCGGAGGGCGGAGGACGAAGGGCCGAGGTGGGGGCGGGTCCGGCGGCCGATCCGGATCGGACCGGTCCGGGGTGATCGTGGTGCCATGAACGCAGAACAGATCAGCAACCGCCCCGTCGCCCTGGTCACCGGCGCCTCGCGCGGTCTCGGCCGGGCGCTCGCCCGGGCCCTCGCCGCCGACGGCTGGCAGCTCGTGATCACCTCCCGGGGCGGGGCCGAACTCGCCACCGCGGAGGCCGAGCTGGCGGAGCTCACCACGGTGGTGGCACTCGCCGGTTCGATCGTCGACGACGACCACCGGGCCCGTCTCGCCTCGGCCGCGGCGGCCCTCGGCGGGGCACGGCTCCTGGTGAACAACGCCGGGACCCTCAACGGCGCCGACGCGGCCGGTGCCGACGGCAGCTGCGAACCCCTGCCCCGTCTGGCGGACTTCCCGCTGCCCGAGCTGCTGGAGACGTTCGAGGTCAACGTCCTCGCCCCGATCGCGTTGACCCAGCTCGTCCTGCCGCAGCTGCGCGCCCACACCGGTGACGTCCTCAACATCAGCTCGGACGCGGCCGCGGTGGCGTACGAGGGGTGGGGCGGCTACGGCGCGAGCAAGGCGGCGCTGGACCTCGCCTCGGCCGTACTGGCCGTCGAGGAGCCCGAGTTGCGGGTCTGGGCGGTGGATCCGGGCAGCATGCGCACCAGGATGCTCCAGGAGGCGAGCCCGGGCGAGGACATCTCCGGGGAGCCGCTGCCCGAGGAGGTGGCGCCCGCACTGCTCACCCTCGTCCGCGACCGGGCCGCCTCCGGCCGGTACCGCGCCTCCGAGCTGCTCGCCGACCGGGTCGGCCCCGCCGGAGCCGTGACGGCCGGCCCGGACCTCGCCGGCCCCACCCCCGCCGGCCCCACCCCCGCAGCCGAAGCCCCCGGCCACGCCTTCGCCGAGGCCCCCGTCGGTGCCGTGCCCCTGGCCGCGTCGTCCGCCCGCCGGGGGGACCGGTGACCGCGGTCGCCGAGCCCGCCCTCGACGTCACCGTCCCGCCCGAACTCTCCGCCCGCGCACCCGCGGAGGCCCGCGGCACGACCCGGGACGGCGTCCGGATGCTGGTCGGCCGCCGGAACGCCCGGGGCACCGACACCGTCGCGCACCACCGCTTCACCGAGCTGCCCGAGGTGCTCCGCCCCGGCGACCTCCTGGTGGTCAACAACTCGGCCACCCTGCCCGCCGCGCTGCCGGGCCGGCTGCCCGACGGGGGCCCGGTCGCCCTGCACCTGTCCTCCAGCCGGCCGGACCGGCACGGCGCGCACCTGGTCGAACTGCGCCGCGTCGTCCCGGGGCGGGCGCCCGCCCACTTCCCGCCGGCGCAGTCGCCCGCCCGACCCGGGCTGCGGGTGTCGCTGCCGGCGGGCGGCTCGGCCGAGCTGACCGCACCGTTCACGCCCCGGCTCTGGCACGCCCGGCTCGTCCTCCCGGG
This sequence comes from Kitasatospora sp. NPDC002965, assembly GCF_040611255.1. Taxonomy (NCBI): domain Bacteria; kingdom Bacillati; phylum Actinomycetota; class Actinomycetes; order Kitasatosporales; family Streptomycetaceae; genus Kitasatospora; species Kitasatospora sp. NPDC002965. The sequence goes on from NZ_JBEXNT010000092.1 coordinate 5,238, forward strand.
TCCGCTGACCGGGTACCTCGCGCAGCACGGCCGGGCCGTCCGCTACGGCTACGTCGACCGCGACTGGCCGATCGAGGCCTACCAGACGGTGTTCGCGACCGTCCCGGGAAGCAGTGAGATGCCCAGTGCGGCGCGGCCGTTCAGCGCCGAGGTGGTGGCCCGGCTGACCGGTCGGGGCGTGCTGCTGGCACCGATCACGCTGCACACCGGGGTCGCCTCCCCGGAGGCGCACGAGCCGCCGTACGCGGAGTGGTTCCGGGTACCGGCCGCCACCGCCCGGTTGGTCGACCACGTCCGGGCCGGCGGCGGGCGGGTGATCGCGGTGGGCACCACGGCCGTTCGCGCCCTGGAGTCGGCGGCCGGGCCGGACGGAGCGGTCCGGGAGGCCGAGGGCTGGACGGAGCTGGTCGTCACCCCCGAGCGCGGCGTGCGGGCGGTGGACGGCCTGCTCACCGGCTGGCACGAGCCGCGCGCCTCGCACCTGCACCTGCTCGCCGCCGTCGCGGGCCTGCCGCTGCTGGCGCGCTGCTACCGGGAGGCGGTCCGGCAGCGGTACCTGTGGCACGAGTTCGGCGACGTCAACCTGCTGCTCCCGGACTGACCGGCGGCGCCCCCGGAATCCCGCGCAGCCGGGCCGGGCCGTGCCGGGCCGGTCCCCGGCCGTGCTACCGCTCCACCAGGCCCGGCGGAAGCTCCAGTTCGAACCAGACCACCTTCCCGTCCGGTGTCTTCCGGCTGCCCCAGCGGTGGGCGAGCTCGTTGACCAGGTGGATACCGCGCCCGCCCTCGTCCTCCTCCCGCGCGCGGCGCATCCGGGGCGACTCGGCGTCCTGGTCGGCGACCTCGACGGTGAGCGTCCGGTTGCACAACAGCCTCAGCTGGGTGGGGGATCCGGCGTGCACCAGGGCGTTGGTGATCAGCTCGCTGGTGAGTAGTTCGGCCCAGTCGGCGAGCGCGCCCAGCCCCCAGTCGCCGAGCGTCTCACGGGTGAAGCGGCGCGAGTGGGCGACCATCGCGTGGTCGTCGCCGAGCGGGAGCGTGGCGATCCGGTCGGAGCCGACCGGCCTGGCCTGCGCGATGATGACGGCGATGTCGTCCTCGCTGGTGCGGCCGGTGAGTTCGGCCAGCACCGCGTCGCAGGTCTGCTCCGGCGAGCGGTGGGTGCCGGCGGCGATGGTGCGGCAGAGCAGGTCGAGGCCCTCGTCGAGGTCACGGCCGCGCCGCTCCACCAATCCGTCCGTGTAGAGGGCCAGCAGGCCGTCCTCGGGGAGGGTGAACTCGACGCTCTCGAAGGGGACTCCGCCCACCCCGAGCGGAGCCCCGGGCGGCAGCTCGACGAGCCGGGCGCCGCCCCGGCCGTCTCCCACCACCGGCGGCAGGTGGCCCGCGCAGGAGGCGGTGCAGTGCCGGCCGACCGGGTCGTACACCACGCAGACGCAGGTGGCGAACTGGCCCTCGCCGATCGCCGTGGTGGCCTCGTCCAGCCGGTGCATGACCCGGTCCGGCGACAGCTCCAGGGTGATCAGGGTGCGGGCCACCGTGCGGAGCTGACCCATGGTCGCGGCGGCCCGGATGCCGTGGCCCATGACGTCGCCGACCACCAGGGCGACCCGGCCGGAGGAGAGCGGGACGACGTCGAACCAGTCGCCGCCGACCTCGCTGACCACGCTGCTGGGCAGGTACCGGTAGGCGATCTCCAGCCCCAGGGTGCGGTGGATCTCCTGCGGCAGCAGGCTCCGTTGCAGGGTGAGCGCGGTCTCCCGCTCCCGGCGGTAGAGCCGGCCGTTGTCGATGGCCAGCGCGGTGCGGGCGGCCAGCTCCTCGGCCAGCGAGCGGTCCGCCGCGCCGAACGGCAGCGGGTTGCGGGTGCGGATGAACTCCACGCCGCCGAGCACCAGTCCGCGCGCCAGCAGCGGCACCATCAGGTAGGAGTGCACGCCGGCGTCGAGCCCCGGCTGCACCCGGTCCTCCGAGGCCACGATCCGGCGCAGCGCCGCCTCGTCCACCTCCGAGACGAGGATCGAGCGGCCGGTGCGCAGGCTCTCCGCGTACACCTGGGCGGACTGCGAGGTCGTGCCGACCTGGTCGGCCGCCCGGGACATGGTGCCGTCGGCGGCGGCCTCGCCGACGGCCACGGCCCGCATGAGCACCGAGCCGTCGGCCGGGACGGGGGACGGGTCCTCGCCGCCGAGCACCGCGTCGCGCAGGTCGACGGTGACGAAGTCGGCGAAGCGGGGGATCACCACCTCCACCAACTCCTCGGAGGTGCGGTCCAGATCGAGCGTGGTGCCGATCCTGGTGGAGGCCTCGTTGAGGAGGGACAGCCGCTGCTGCGCGGCCCACGCCTCGTCCAGGGCGCGCTGGCGGGCCGCCGCCGCGTCCCGTTCCCGGGTGAACAGCAGGGCGTTGTCGATCGCGACGGCCGCGCGGACGGACAGCTCCCCGGCCAGCGCCAGGTCGTCGTCCTCGTACGGATGGTCCATCACCGTCCGGTAGAAGGCGGCGACACCGACCGGTGAGCCCCGGGCGATCAGCGGCACCACCATGAACGAGCGGACGTTCTGTTCGTGGACGGCCGCCGTGCGGACCGGGTCGTTCGCGAACCAGGCCATCCCGGCCTCGTCCATCCTCGGCACCAGCACCGGCCTGCGACGGGTGAGGGCCCAGGCGTAGGGGGAGCCGGGCAGGAACCGCTGCACGCCGCCGGTCCGGTCGATCGGTTCGAGCGTCGAGCCGTGCGCCGAGTGGAACGCCATCCGCCGCAGCACCGCGGAGCCGTCCGTCGACGGCCGGGCCTCGCGCTCGCCCCGTACCAGGTCGTCCAGTACCTCGACCACCACCGTGTCGGCCAGCCGGGGCGTCGCCACCTCGGCCAACTCCAGTGCGGTCTGGGCCAGATCGAGCGTGGTGCCGATCCGGGTGGAGGCCACGTTCACCAGCGCCAGCCGCTCCTGTGCGGCCTTCGCCTCGCGCAGGGCCTGCTGCCGCGCCAGCACGATCTGGTGCTGGCGCAGGTAGAGGCGGGCGTTGTCGATGGCGACGGCCGCCCGGGAGGCCAGCTCGTCACCGAGCGTGATGTCCGCCTCGGCGAAGGACTCCCGCTCCCCGCGCCGCGAGTACACGATCATGCCGAGGGTGGTGCCGCGCGCCACCAGCGGGGTGATCCGCACGGACCGCGGCCGGTCGCCCAGGTAGGCCTGGCGGCGGCTCTCGCTGATCCCGTTGCTCAGTGGCGGAAGCTCCCAGGAGGGCACCACCACCGTCCGGCCGGTGGCCAGCGCCCTCGCGTAGGGGGATTCCGGCGCCACCTCGTACACGGCGTCCACCGGCAGGGCCTCCGCCGGGTAGAGGGGGTCGGTGGTGGCCAGGGCGAGCCGGCGGACCTGCTGCGGGGCGGACGGGTCCAGCGGTTCGACGGTCCGGCCGGCGGCCAGCGCCTCCAGCGCGAAGACGCCGCTGATGTCGGCGACCCTGGGCACCATGGCGTCGGCCAGCTCGCGGGCGGTCTGCCGCAGGTCGAGGGTGGTGCCGATCGAGGCGCTGGCGTCGACCAGCAGGGCCAGCCGCTCCTGCGCCCGGGCGGCGCGGGCGTCGGCACGGAACCGCTCGGTGATGTCGATGACCGTCGAACTGACCCCGAGCACCCGGCCGCTCGGGTCCTCCAGTCGGAAGTACGAGGCCGACCAGGCGTGCTCGTGCGTCGGGTCGCCAGGGGTCCGGCCGTGGGACCGGGCGTCCAGGACGGGTTCGCCGGTCTCCAGCACCCGGCGCATCACCGCCTCGCTCTCCTCGCCGTCGATGCCGGGCAGCAGCTCGGTCAGCCGGCTGCCGACGTGCCGGTCCACCGGCAACCCGTTCACCCGGGCCAGCGCCTCGTTCAGCCGGACGAACGCCAGCCGGCTGTCGAAGACGCCCATGCCGACCGGGGACTGGGTGAAGAAGCCGTCCAGCACGGCCAGGTCCGCCTGGATCCGGCGCAGGGTCGTCACGTCCGACGCCACGGCCAGGACCAGCGGGCTGCCGCCCGGCCCGGCGATCGGGTGGGTGCGGAACTCCAGGTTGACGTGGTGGCCGTCCCGGTGCCGGACCGGGAACACGCCGGACCAGCCGCGCCCGTCCAGGATCTCCTGGAACAGCTCCAGCACCTCGGGCCGCTGGTCGTCGGGGGCCAGCAGCTGCGCGGCCCGGGCGCCGATGGCCTCCTCCGGGGAGTAGCCGAGCAGCGCCTCGGCGTCGTTGCTCCAGTGCAGGATGCGGCCGTCGGACTCGATCAGCGCGGTGGCGATCGGCACCATGAGGAGGGCGTCCTGGTGCGGCCCCGCGCCGGGTTCGCCGCCCGGTTCGTCACGGCGAGCCCGCCCGGGCCCGCCGAGGTCACGCCGCTCGTTCACCATGCTCGGTCACCATGGCCAGAGAACCGCCCGGAGATCGTTTTCGCCAGCCCTGCCATCTTCCCACGCGCCCTGCCCCGCCCGCGCGGCACGCGCCCCGGCCCCGGTGGGCGGCGCCCGCGACCGGTGGGCCCGCCCCGGTCCCCCGGCCCCTCCGGCCCCTCCGGCCCCTCCGGCCGCCCGCACAGGAAGTCGGCGGGTCCGACGTCCGGTGCACGGCGGGCCCGGGCCGCCCGGGTCGCCCGGCGGCGCCCGGCGGCGACCGGCCGGTCACGCCCGGCGTCCGAGCGGGCGACACCGGTACGGGCGCCGACACCCGCAGGGTCAGACGAGCGACTCCAGGACGGTGGCGTTGGCGAGGCCGCCCGCCTCGCACATGGTCTGGAGGGCGTACCGGCTGCCGCGTCGGCGCATGGTGTGGACGAGGGTGGTCATCAGACGGGTGCCGCTCGCGCCGAGGGGGTGGCCGAGGGCGATGGCCCCGCCGCCGACGTTGAGCCGGGCGGGGTCGGCGCCGGTCTCGCGGAGCCAGGCGAGCGGGACGGCGGCGAAGGCCTCGTTGACCTCGAACAGGTCGATGTCCGGGAGCGTGAGACCGGCGCGCCGCAGGACCTTCTCGGTGGCGGGCAGGACGCCGGTGAGCATCAGCAGGGGGTCGGAGCCGGTCACCGCGAAGGAGTGCAGGCGGGCGAGCGGGCGCAGCCCGAGCCGGGCGGCGGTGTCCCCGCCGGCGATCAGCACGGCGGAGGCCCCGTCGTTGATCGGGCTGCTGTTCCCCGCCGTGACCGACCAGGTGATCGAGGGGAACCGGGCGGCGAAGCCGGGGTCGGCGAAGGAGGGGCGGAGGCCGGCGAGGATCTCGGGCGTGGTGCCGGGCCGGACGGACTCGTCGGTGGTGACGGTCCCGCCGGGCGTGGTCACCGGGACGAGTTCGGCGTCGAACAGCCCGTCGGCGTGGGCCCGGGCGGCCTTGGCGTGGGAGCCGGCGGCGAACGCGTCCATCTCCTCGCGGGAGAGGGCCCAGCGGGCGGCGACGAGTTCGGCGCTGACGCCCTGGGGGACGAGCCCGCCGGGGTAGCGGGCGGCGATCGCGGCGCCGAACGGGTCGGCGCCCGGTGGCACGTTGGACCACATCGGGACCCGGCTCATGGACTCGATGCCGCACGCCACGACCAGGTCGTACGCGCCCGCGAGGACGCCCTGGGCGGCGAAGTGGACGGCCTGCTGGGACGAGCCGCACTGGCGGTCGACGGTGGTGGCGGGGACGGTCTCGGGCAGGCCGGCGGAGAGCCAGGCGTAGCGGGTGGTGTTCATGGCCTGCTCGCCGACCTGGTCGACGCAGCCGCCGATCACGTCGTCGACCAGGGCCGGTTCGACGCCGCTGCGGTCGACGAGGGCGCGGAGGGTCTGCGCGAGCAGGTCCACCGGGTGGACGGCCGACAGGGCCCCGCCGGGCTTGCCCCTGCCGATGGGGGTGCGGACGGCTTCGACGATCACGGCGTCACGCATGGCGTCCGCCTTCCTCCGGGGCGGCGCGGGGGAGGGGTCGCCCGGGAACGAGAGCAAGTTGGAAAACCAAACGTACCTGAGGGTCGCCGCGTCCGGTATCCCTGCCGCCGGGCCGGGCCGTGCCGGGCCTGCCCGGCCGCCCGCCGCGGTGGGCGTCGCTGCGCTCCTACGCCGTCCCGCCCGAGGCGTGGGTGTTCTGGAGCGTGCGCAACAGCGCGACGCCCGCCGGGTCGACGGAACGGCGGGTGTTGACCACGGCGATCACGCCCACCTGCTTCTCCGGGTCGAAGGCCACGAACGACCGGTAGCCGCCCGTCCCACCGTTGTGCCAGATCTGCAGGTGGCCGCCCTGGCGGGCGTGCAGGCGGTGGCCGAGCCACCCGAGGTGCATCCAGGCGAACGGGTTGACCCGGTGGCGGACCTCCCGGCTGAGCGCGATCGCGGGCGCCAGTGGCGAGTCGTCACCGTCCGTGCCGTTCGCCAGCTGGGCCCGCACGAGTATCGCGAGGTCGGCGACGGTCGAGTGGAGGCCGCCGGCGCCGACCAGGTCGGCGAGGTCCCAGCCGGGGACGGGGCGACCGCCGGAGGTGTGTCCGGGGGCCAGCCTGGCGGCGCGCTCGGCGTCCGGCGTCACCGTCGTGTCGGCCAGGCCGAGCGGGGCGCAGATCTCCCGCGTCACCAGCTCCTGGTAGCCGAGGCCGGTCCGGTGGGTGAGCGCGAGGCCGAGCAGTCCGGCTCCGAGGTTGGAGTAGCGGAAGCTTCGGCCGGGGGCGGCCCGCAGTCGGGTACGGGCGAGTCCGGCGAGCAGGTACTCGGCGGTGCAGTGCGCGTACGGGTCGGGCTTGTTGGGGGTGAGCAGGGCCGGCAGCAGCATCCCGGCGGGGAGGCGGGGCAGCCCGGCGGAGTGGGTCGCGAGGTGCTGGAGGGTGAGCGGGGTGCCGCCCTTGGCCGGGACGGTGACGCCCGCCGGGAGCGCGTCGGCCAGGACGTCGGCGAGCGGCTCGTCGAGGGCGACGGTGCCGGCGAGCGCCAGTCGCGCGAGCGCGAGCGCGGTGAACACCTTGGTCACCGAGCCTATTTCGAACAGGGTGTCCGGGCCGGGGGCACCGCCGGCGCTGCCGGGGCCGGTGCGGCCGGCGCCGCGGATCTCCACCGTGCCGCCGGCCAGGCCGGCGACCACCGCGCCGACGTGCTGGCCGGCGAGGCGGTCGGCGGTCTGCTGGACGAGGCTGCCAAGGTCGTTCATGACCCCGAGCCTAGGATCCCCCGGCCGGTCACGACGTCCACCGTGGCGACGATTTCGGGCCCCCGCCGTTCGTCCGCCGGAGGTACGCGCCCACCGCCGCCCGCATGCGTGGGGGCGGGCGGCGGTGGGCGGCCGTCGTGCCGGTCAGCAGCTCAGGTTGTTGCCCGGAACGGTGCCGAGCAGCTGGGTGAAGCGCTGGTAGGCGTTGATCCGGCTCTGCACCTGCGCGGGGTTGCCGCCGTTGCACTCCAGGCTGCCGTTGATGCTGCGGATGGTCTCGCCGAAGCCGTACCCGTTGACGATGGCGTTGTGCGGGGTCATGGTGCCGGGCCCGTTCTGGGTGTTCCAGTACCAGAGCGCGGTCTTCCAGGCCACGGCCGGGTCGGTCTGCACCAGGTTGGGGTTGCGCAGCAGGTCGATGCCGAGGGCGTCGCCGGCCGCCTTGTAGTTGAAGTTCCAGCTCAGCTGGATCGGGCCGCGCCCGTAGTACGCGGCCTGACCGGCCGGGCAGCCGTACGACTGTGCGGCGTCGCAGTAGTGCGGGTAGTTGGCGGTGTTCTGCTCGACCACGTAGACCAGGCCGCCGGTCTCGTGGTTGACGTTGGCGAGGAAGGCCGCGGCCTCCTGCTTGCGCACGGTGTCCGTGCCGGTGCCCGCGAAGGCGGGGTAGGCGGAGAGGGCGTCGAGCAGGCCCTGGTAGGTGTAGAAGGTGTTCCGGTTAGGGAACATCTGGTTGAACTGCGCCTGGCTGACCGGGAATCCGCCCGGGTTGGGGGTCACGGTGGTGGTCGGCGTCGGCGTCGGGCCGCAGCTGTACGGCTCCCAGTACCAGGTGCTGATCACCGGGTCGTAGCCCGGGTTGTCGTGGGTGGCCCGGTAGAAGCTGCCGTTGACGTACCGGACGATCGTGCCGGTGGTGTAGGTGCGTCCGGCGACCCAGTCCGGGTAGGCGCAGTTCCCGGGAGTCGGCGTCGCGGTGGGCGTCACCGTGGGAGTGGCGGTGGGCGTCGTGGTGGGGGTCTGGGTCGGGCCGGTGCCGCAGGTGCCCTGGTCGGCCCAGACGCCGGAGCCGGCGGTGCTCGGGGCCTCGCCCTGGGTCCACCACTTCGCGGACCAGTTGTGGCCGTTGTGCGAGGCGCTCGTGCCGCCGGTGTAGACGGCCGACGAGCTCCAGGGCGTGGCACAGACGGCGGCGCTCGCGTTGGCGGCGGGCAGCAGCAGGACGACTGCCAGGGCCGTGACGACGGCGGACAGCAGTGCGAGGAGACGTTTCGTTGACACTTGATCACCCCTTGTGCGGTGGGGGCCGCACGGTCGTGGAGGCGGGAAGGTCGGGGCAGGGAGGGGGCCCCGCGGTGTGGGGGCTCGTCGTGGGGGACGGGCCGACCGGGGTGCGGGCCGGTGCGGGGCTGGCCCAGACTCAAGCGGAATGGTCTAAACCTGTCAAGAGCGCACGGCGTGGCGGGGCCCGGATTCGGCGGCTGCGGCCCCCGGTCCGTCACCGTTCGCACGGTGCCCGCCCCCTGCCCCGACCTGCCCGTCGCCGCACCCCGGTCGCACCCCGGTCGCGCCCCGGCCGAAACTCGCCCTCCCTCTCCGGCCGACGCGCGGATCCGGCCCGTCCCACGGGCCCCGCCCGCCCCACCGGCCCCGCCCCGGCCGTGCACCTGCGCAGGCCCCGCCCGGTGGTCTGGGAGGATGGCGGGGTGGACGAGACCCCCGACCCCGCCGCCCTGTCCGGCCCCGGTGCACCGATCAGGTCGGGTATCCCGGAGCACGGCCGGGTGCCCAAGTACTACGCCGTCAAGGGCCGGCTGGAGGAACTGCTCGACGAGCTCGGCGAGGGTGGCGTGCTGCCGACCGAGCGCGAGCTGGCCGCCCGCTTCGAGGTGGCCCGCGAGACGCTCCGCCAGGCCCTGCGCGACCTGTTGATCCAGGGCCGGGTCCGCCGGCGCGGGCGCAGCACGGTGGTGGCCGGCCCCAAGCTGGAGCAGCCGCTCTCGCTGGCCAGCTACACCGAGGGGGTCCGCCGCCAGGGCCGGGTCCCCGGCCGCACCCTGATCGGGCTGGAACGGCTCGATGCCGGGACCCAGTTGGCCGGACAGCTGCGGATCGCGCCGGGCGAGCCGGTCTGGCACCTGGAGCGGGTACTGCTCGCGGACGGAGAGCGGGTCGGGCTGGAGAGCACCTACCTGGCGGTGCGGCGGGTCCCGGCGCTGGACCGGGAGTTCGATCCGGGATCCTCGCTCTACGCGTTCCTGGCCGAGAAGGCGGGCATCACCTTCGGTGCGGCCGACGAGCGGATCGAGACGGTGCTGGCCTCGCCGCGCGAGGCACTGCTGATCGGTACGCCGCCGGCGCTGCCGATGCTGCTGCTGCACCGGCTGACCAGGGATCCGGCCGGTGCCCCCGTCGAGCGGGTGCGCTCGCTCTACCGGGGTGACCGCTTCAGCTTCACCACGCGTCTCGAAGCCGGCTGACGACCCCGGGGCCCGGCCCCGCCCCGGTCCTGTCCCCGACCTTGCCCCAACCCCTTGTTGATCACGTCGAGATAACGGGTCTGGACCGAATTTCGAGCGCTGTTCATGCCCGGGTCGGAAGCCGGGCCACCGCCGTCCATCCGCCGATCCGACCGTGGTCACCGCCCCCTTCCCCGCCATGACGCAGCATCAGGAGGACGACGTGACCCCGCACACCCCCGCCACGCCCGCCGCCATCCCCGCCGCCCCGGCCGCCTCCGGCCTCTCCCGCCGCGGCCTGCTCCTCGGCTCCGCCGCCGCCGTACTCGCCGCCGCCCCGCTGACCGCCGGCGCCGCCCGTGCCGCCGCCGCCGTGGCCGGCCGCACCCCCAAGGTGCTGGTCATCGGCCTCGACGGCACCATGCTCAACCGCATCAAGGACTCGGGCGCCGCCAACCTCAACGCGCTGATGGCCGGCGGACTCACCGCCGCCGGCAGCCTCTACGCCAACCCGATGGCCGGCACCAGCTCGGGCCCGGGCTGGTCGACCGTCGCCACCGGCGTCTGGCCGGACAAGCACAACGTCCGCGACAACAACTTCACCGCCCCCGCCTTCGCCGCCTACCCCGACTTCCTCACCCGGGCCGAGACCGCCAGGCCCGCGCTCAACACCTACGTGGTCGCCTCCTGGGCGCCGATCGCCGACATCATCTACTCCGGGCGGGTCGACACCCGGGTGGCCACGCCGTCCGCCGAGTACGACGCCGGCACCACCTCCCGCGCCGTCGCCAGGCTCCGCGACACCGACCCGGACGCGGTCTTCGTGCAGCTCGACAACGTCGACCACGCCGGCCACAGCAGTGGCTCCGCCAGCCAGGCCTACCTGGAGGCGATCCGCGGCGTGGACGCCCAGGTCGGCCAGATCCTCGCCGCCGTCCGCGGCCGGACCGGGTACGCGCAGGAGGACTGGCTGGTCATGGTGACCGCCGACCACGGGCACACCCCCACCGGCGGCCACGGCGGCTCCACCTGGGAGGAGCGGCAGACCTTCGTGATCGCCAACGGCTCGGCCTTCCCGGCCGGTTCGGTCCGGTACGACGTGCGCATGGTGGACATCGCCCCCACCGCCCTCGCCCACCTCGGCATCGCCGTCGACCCGGCCTGGGGCCTCGACGGCAGCCCGGTCCCGAGCCTCGTCCCGGACGCCTTCGACGCGCTGCGCCCGCAGCTGACCGGCCGGGTCGACGAGACCGGCATCCCGGCCGGGGTCCTCGGTTTCACCCACACCCCGCCGAGCGGCTGGTCGGTCGACAACTCCGCGATGGGCACCGGCGGTGTCACCGAGTGGCGCGGCTGGTCGTTCACCACCGACGAGTTCTGGACCAAGGCCCAGCGCGACCAGTCCCGCGAGCTCAACGTCCGCGCCCGCAACGTGTTCGCCGTCGCGGACTCCGACGAGTGGGCCGACAAGACCTTCAAGGGCAGCTACGACTCCACCCTGGTCAGCCCCGAGTACCCGGTCGCCGGACTGGCCACCGTGCCGGTCTCCTTCACCACCTACTACCAGCAGGAGGGCGCCCAGACCGCCCAGGTGCTCGCCGTCTGGGACGGCGGCGCGCCGGTCCAGGTGAAGAGCTACACCGCGGAGACCAACGGCCGGCAGACCCTGAACCTGGCCGTCCCGGCGGGCGCGAGCCGCCTGCGGCTGCGGTTCCGGTACACCGGCAGCAACAACTGGTACTGGGTGCTCGACAACGTCCGGGTCGGCCAGAGCTAGGGGCCGGCCGGCCCGCCGGTCGGACCGCCCGCCGGCCCCTCCGGCGAGGCGACCGGGGTGACCGGGGCGACCGGGGCGAGCGCGGCGCGCAGCCGCCCGGCGACCTCCGCCGCGCCCGCCTCGTCGGGGTACTTCCCGCGCGGCCAGAAGAAGCCGCGCAGCCCGTCCTTCGGGTTGCGCGGCACCACGTGGACGTGGAGGTGCGGCACCGACTGGCTGATCCGGTTGTTCGCGGCGACGAAGCTGCCCGCCGCTCCCATCCCGAGCTCGACCGCCGCCGCCACCCGCTGCACCCGCAGGAAGAACGGGCCGACCTCGGCCGGCGGGAGGTCAGCCAGGGTGGGGTGGTGGGCGCGCGGGACGACCAGCACGTGACCGGGGAAGAGCGGGCGGCGGTCCAGGAAGGCCACCGCCGACCCGTCGTCCAGCACCCGGTGCGCGGGCTCGGTGCCGGCCACCACCGCACAGAAGACGCAGTCCATCCGTCCATTCAAGCGGCCTCCCGCCGCACCGGCGCGCCGGTGCGGCGGCGTCACCCGTCCGGACCCCGACCGGGTGCGGTGCGCCCCGGCCGGGGCGCACCGTGCAGGAGGGGGCGCGTGGCGCGCCCCCTCGACGAGGAGGTGGCCCGGATGGCGGGCAAGTTCGAGGTGTACGAGGACTCCGGCGGCAAGTTCCGGTTCCGGCTCAAGGCGGGCAACGGCGAGATCGTCGCCACCGGCCAGGGGTACGCGAGCAAGGACGCCGCCCACAAGGGAGTCGAGGCGGTCCAGCGGGCCGCCGCGGGCGCGAGCGTGGTGGACGTGGCCAAGGCCGCGGCCTGAGCTCCGGTCCTCGGTGCGCGTGCGGGAGGCCGGGCCGGACGCGGAGGTGCGTCGAGCCCGGCCTCCCGCACCGTCCCGGCTCCGGCCGGGCGGGTGGCCGCTACTCGTACCGGTAGAGCAGCGCCTCCCGCTCGTTCTGCTCGATGGCCTCGACGGTCAGCGACGGGTCCCCGAGGTGGGAGAGGGTGACCTCGGCCGAGCTGGGCTGGGCGTCCGCGGCGAGCCAGTTCTCCGGCTTCCACGCCGAGGAGCGCAGGAACGCCTTCGGGCAGTGCGCGTAGACCTCCTCGACCGCCACCACGATCGCGCTGCGCGGCGGCTTGCCGACCGCCGTCAGCTGCTCCAGCAGCCGGGGATCGGTGGAGACGCAGGCGCGGCCGTTCACCCGCAGCGTGGAGTCCCGGCCCGGCACCACGAAGATCAGCCCGATCCGGCCGGTTTCGACGATGTTGTGCAGGGTGTCCAGCCGCTTGTTGCCGGTCGCGTCCGGGATCGCCAGGGTGTGCTCGTCCAGCACCGACACCAGCCCGGCCGGCCCGCCGCGCGGGGAGACGTCGCACCGGCCGTCCGCGTCCGCGCTGGCCACGAAGACCAGCGACGAGCACGCGATCAGCCGGCGCGCCACCTCGTGGAGGTGGTCGACCTGCTTGCGACGGGCGTGGTCGCCGGGCTGCTCGTAGACCTCCCGCAGACCCGCGGCGTCGCGGACGGCGCTCGCGCCGAGCGCCTCGAACAGGCCGTTCGGGGTGCCCGGTTCGACGGTTGACGGGTCGGGAGTCTCCGGTGTGCTGGTCATACCGGAAATCTAGCCGAGGGCCTCCGGGCGATCCCCGACGGGCAGCGGTGAGGCCGCCCGCGACCCGGCCGCCGGGTCCGGGTTCGGCGGGACCGCCGACCTCCCGGGCCTGCTCAGACGATCAGCGGCACCGGGTGCACCTCGTCCGCCGGGTGTCCGGCGCGTTCGTGGACCCGCTGCACGGCCTCCCTCGACGGACCCTCGGAGAGGCAGTAGACGATGCCCGACTCCGGGTCGGCCCACGCCTGTTCGAACTGCACGCCCTCCTCGGCCTGGATCGCCAGGTCGGCCTGGTGGGCCATCCGCAACTCGTCCTGCGTGATGCCGGCCATCCCGTGGTGGACATCCATGAACTTCGCCATCGTGCTCGCACCTCCTGGAGCCTGCGGACGGCCGCCGCCCGTCCGCCTACCACCAGCGTGCGCCCGGCGCACCGCGGACCGCCACCGGGAGCCCCGCGCACCCGGCGCCCGCCGCGTACTCCCGTCCGCCCGCATTCCCGGCCTCCGCGTGAAACAGACCACAGCCGGGGCCTCTCCCTGGGACCGCACGGATCATGGCACAATGACGGCAGTAGTAGCAGTGACGTTCAGCGCACTCCGGGGTCGGTGAAAATCCGAACCGGCGGTTACAGTCCGCGACCCGTCCGCAGCCAGCGGCCGGTTGACCAGGTGAAATTCCTGGACCGACGGTTAAAGTCCGGATGGGAGGCGTGCGCGACGGACGAGAGAGCGGTATCCGTGGTCCCCCGGTGGACCGCGGACGTGCACGACGGGAGAGGTCTCCTCTGCCGTCGGCCGGTCGGCGGTGACCCGTGACCACGGGTGGCCCCGCCGTCGGCGGATCCGTGCACCCCGTGCCCGTCCGTGTCATCTCCCATGCCACAGCCCCGGAGTCCGCGCCCCAAGCGCGAGGAGAACCCGGGTGTTCACCGGCATCATCGAAGAGCTCGGCGAGGTCGTGTCGATCGAGGAGATCGGCGACTCCTCGCGAATCCGCCTGCGTGGTCCGGTGGTCTGTCAGGACGCGCACCACGGCGACTCCATCGCGGTGAACGGCGTCTGCCTGACCGTCGTCGACAGCCCCGACCAACTGGCCGCCGGAACCGGTGAGTTCAGTGCGGACGTGATGGCCGAGACACTCCACCGTTCCAGCCTGGGCGAGTTGAAGCCCGGCTCGCGGGTCAACCTGGAGCGGGCCATGGCGCTCGGCGCCCGGCTCGGCGGACATCTGGTGCAGGGTCATGTCGACGCCACCGGGCGGCTGTTGAGCCGCGAACCGGGCGAGCGTGACGCCGCCGGCGAGCTGCGCTGGGAGGTGCTGCGCTTCTCGCTCCCGGAGTCGGTCTCGCGCTACCTGGTGGAGAAGGGCTCGATCACCGTCGACGGTGTCAGCCTCACCGTGGTCGAGGCGGCCCGTGACAGCTTCACCGTCAGCCTCATCCCGGCCACCCTCGCGCTGACCACGCTCGGGACCAGGGCCGTCGGCGAGAGCGTCAACCTGGAGGTCGACGTCCTCGCCAAGTACGTGGAGCGGCTGCTGGAGTCCCGCACGCTCCCGGCCCTCCCCACCCTCCCCACCCTTCCGACGATCGCCGGAGAGAACACGTGAACTGGCTCAACGGCACCGTCCACCTCTTCGGTCAGGACGTCTACCGCTCGGACATCATCGGCAACCTGCTCGGCCTCACCGCGCTCGCCCTCGGCTGGCGGCGCTCCCGGCTGACCTGGCCGGTCCAACTGCTCTCCGGGGTCGTCCTGGTCGGTGCCTACTGGTCCGCCCACCTCAGCGGCGGTGTGGGCAAGCAGTTCGTGGTCATCGTGGCCGCCGTCTGGGGCTGGACCCGCTGGCAGCGCGGCAAGCACGGCGGCGGCGACGTCGAGGTCCGCTTCGCCACCGGCCGGGAGCGCGCCGTGCTGATCGGCGGCACCGTGCTCGGCACCGTGGCGGTCGGCACGCTCTTCACCGTCTACCCGCAACTGTCGTGGGACGCCTGGCCGGACGCCTACATCTTCGTCGGCACGCTGGCCGCGATGGTGGCCCAGGCCCGCGGCTGGGTCGAGTTCTGGTTCGCCTGGGTCGCCGTCGACCTGGTCGGCGTCCCGCTCGCCTTCAACAACGGGCTGGTCTTCTCCGGCTTCACGTACTCCGTCTACTTCGTCCTGGTCCTGCTCGGCCTGCGTGCCTGGTGGCTGCGCGGCCGCACCGCCCGTCCCTCGACCGACCGCGTCCTCCAGGGAGCCTCCGCATGACCGAGAACCAGACCGAGAACCAGCCCGAGAAGCAGACCCCGGCCCGCACCGGCGACCGCGCCGCCGTGCTCGACCTCGCCCTGGACCCGGTCGAGCGGGCCGTCTCCGACATCGCGCTCGGCCGCGCCGTGATCGTGGTCGACGACGAGGACCGCGAGAACGAGGGCGACATCGTCTTCGCCGCCTCCGCCGCCACCCCCGAGCTGATGGCGTTCACCATCCGCTACAGCTCCGGCGTGATCTGCGTCCCGATGACCGGCGACGAACTGGACCGGCTCAAGCTCCCCCCGATGACCCAGGTCAACGAGGACCGCAAGGGCACCGCCTACGCCGTCTCGGTCGACGCCCGCGACGGGGTCTCCACCGGCATCTCGGCCGCCGACCGGGCCCGTACCGTCCGGCTGCTCTCCTCGCCCGGCACCGGGCCCGGCGACCTGGCCCGCCCCGGGCACGTGTTCCCGCTGCGGGCCGTCGACGGCGGCGTGCTGGTCCGCCCCGGTCACACCGAGGCCGCCGTCGACCTGGCCCGGCTCGCCGGGCTGGCGCCGGCCGGTGCGATCGCCGAGGTGGTCAACGACGACGGCACCATGGCGCGGCTGCCCGAGCTGGTCGCCTTCGCCCGCGAGCACGGCCTGGCGATCATCTCGATCGAGGACCTGATCGCCTACCGCCGCCGGACCGAACTGCACGTCGGCCGGGCCGCCGTCACCTCGCTGCCCACCGAGTTCGGCGAGTTCACCGCCGTCGGCTACCAGGGCACCATCGACGGGGTCGAGCACATCGCCCTGGTCGCCGGCGGGCTGGACGCGGACGGCCGGCTCCCGGACGGCGAGGACGTCCTGGTGCGGGTCCACTCGGAGTGCCTGACGGGCGACGTCCTCGGCTCGCTGCGCTGCGACTGCGGCCCGCAGCTGCAGGCCTCGCTGCGGCGGGTCGCCGAGGCCGGCCGCGGCGTGGTGCTCTACCTGCGCGGCCACGAGGGCCGGGGCATCGGCCTGGCGCACAAGCTGCGCGCCTACGAGCTGCAGGAGCAGGGCCGGGACACCGTCGACGCCAACCTCGAACTGGGCCTGCCCGCGGACGCCCGCGACTACAGCATCGGCGCCCAGATGCTCTGCGACCTCGGGGTGCGCTCGCTCACCCTGCTGACCAACAACCCGGAGAAGCTGACCGCGCTCACCGAGCACGGGCTCAAGGTCAAGGGCCGCGAGTCGGTGGAGATTCCGGCCGGCGAGCACAACCTGCGCTACCTGCGGACCAAGCGCGACCGGATGGGCCACGACCTGCCCGGCCTCGGTTCCTGACCCGCGGAGCGACACCGCGCACCACCCGCACCACCCACCCACCCACCCACCCGCACCGCCGAACCACCGAGCCGAACCATCGAAAGGCACCCGCACATGAGCGGCCACGGAGCCCCCGAGCTGACCATCGACAACGCCGCCGGCCTCAAGGTCGCCGTGATCGCCGCCCAGTGGCACGAGCAGGTGATGAACGGCCTCCTGGACGGTGCCCACCGTGCCCTGAAGGAGCTGGGTGTCGCCGAGCCGACCGTCCTGCGCGTCCCCGGCACCTTCGAGCTGCCGGTGGCCGCCAAGCGGCTCGCCGACCGCGGCTACGACGCCGTGATCGCCCTCGGCGTGGTGATCCGCGGCGGCACCCCGCACTTCGACTACGTCTGCCAGGCCGCCACCGCCGGTCTCACCCAGGTCAGCGTGGACACCGGCGTTCCGGTCGGCTTCGGCGTGCTGACCTGCGACGACGAGCAGCAGGCGCTGGACCGGGCGGGCCTGCCGGGCTCCGCCGAGGACAAGGGGCACGAGGCCGTCACGGCCGCCGTCGCGACCGCCGTCACCCTGCGCGCGCTCTGAGCCGCGGGCGGGCCGCGCCTTCGCGGGCCCGTCCCCGCCCACCCGTTCGGGAACCCGGACCGTGGACGTCCACCGGACTGTCCACGGTCCGGGACCGTTTACCGCCCGTAAGCCCGCACGCCGTAAGGTGAGTCCATCATGGCTTCGAAGACATTCGAGGAGCTCTTCACCGAGCTCCAGCAGAAGGCCGCCACCGGCGACCCCTCGTCCTCCCGTACCGCGCAGCTCGTCCAGCAGGGCGTCCATGCGATCGGCAAGAAGGTCGTCGAGGAGGCCGCAGAGGTCTGGATGGCCGCCGAGTTCCAGTCGGACGAGCAGACCGCCGAGGAGATCTCCCAGCTCCTCTACCACCTTCAGGTGATGATGGTCGCCCGTGGGCTGACGCTCGACGACGTCTACAAGTACCTCTAGAACCGGTCCGGCACGTAACCCCCTTCGTCACACCCAACAGGTAAGGAACAGACCTCCATGCTGCGCATCGCCGTTCCCAACAAGGGTTCGCTCTCGGGTCCTGCGGCGGAGATGCTCCATGAGGCCGGCTACCGCCAGCGCAAGGACGCCAAGGAGCTCGTGCTGGTCGACCCGGGCAACCAGGTCGAGTTCTTCTTCCTGCGCCCGCGCGACATCGCGGTCTACGTCGGCTCCGGCCGCCTCGACGTCGGCATCACCGGCCGTGACCTGCTCCTGGACTCGCACTCCAACGCGGAGGAGGTGCTGGCCCTCGGCTTCGGCGGCTCCACCTTCCGCTTCGCCCGCCCGGAGGGCGTGGACGTCCAGGACGTGCAGGGGCTGGAGGGTCTGCGGATCGCCACCTCCTACACCGGCCTGGTCGAGCAGCACCTCGCCGACCACGGGGTCAAGGCCACCGTCACCAAGCTGGACGGCGCGGTCGAGACCGCGGTGCAGCTGGGCGTCGCCGACGTGATCGCCGACGTGGTGGAGACCGGCACCAGCCTGCGCAACGCGGGCCTGGAGGTGTTCGGTGAGCCGATCCTGGTCTCCGACGCCGTGGTGATCCGCCCCAAGGGCGCCGGCGAGGACCCGGCCGTCGACCAGTTCCTGCGCCGTCTGCAGGGCGTCCTGGTGGCCCGCCGCTACGTGCTGATGGACTACGACATCCGCGCCGAGAACGTCGGCGCCGCCGTCGGTCTCACCCCGGGCCTGGAGTCGCCGACCGTCTCCCCGCTGCACACCGAGGGCTGGGTGGCCGTCCGCGCGATGGTGCTCCGCAAGGAGGCCCAGCGGATCATGGACGACCTGTGGAGCATCGGCGCCCGGGCGATCCTGGTCACCAACATCCACGCCTGCCGTCTCTGATCCGCCTGCCGCCTGCGGCCCCGCAGGTAAGGACCGGTTGAATGGGGCGGGGACGCCGTACGCGTCCCCGCCCTTTCCCCGCACCAGCCGTCGAACCACCCCGGAGCCCCTCGTGTCCACCACCGCCGAGTTCCCCGTCACCTGGGCCCCGCGCCGCACCCGTGCCGTCCTGCTGCCGGTCTGCGTGCTCCTGGTGGTGCTGTTCGCCGTGATGGCGGTCGCGCTGCCGGCGAACTGGCAGTTCAACGACCGGCTGATGATGGCGGCCAGCGGGGTGCTCTTCGCCTCGGTGGGCCTGATGCTGGCCCGCCCCCGGGTCAGGGCCGACGCCGAGGGCGTCACGGTGGTCAACTTCGTCCGCAGCCGTCGCCTGGCCTGGGCCGAGATCGTCCGGGTCAACTTCCGCCAGGGCGACCCGTGGGCCACGCTCGACCTCGCGGACGGCTCCTCGCTGGCCGCCGTCGGCATCCAGTCCGGTGTGGGCAAGGCCCAGGCCATCGCGGACGCCCGCGCGCTGCGCGACCTGGTCGAGCGCCGCGGCCACTGAGCCGCCGAGCCGCCGAGCCGCCGTTCCGCCCCCTCGCGCCGCCCTTCGCCCCTTCACGCCCTTCGCGGGTCCGAACACGGATCCGACATGCGCACGGGTATCGTCTACGCTGGTAAAAGCGGGGCAAAGGCATTGTCCTGCCCGAAAACGACCTGAGGAGTGAAACCCCCCGTCCATGGACGATCCGTCCGGTAGTACCTACGCCGCCCAACTTCCGACCCTCGGAAGGCAGGCGGCACTGTGATCACCGCCTGGCTGCTGCTGCTCGCAGCCCTTCTGCTCATCCTCGCCAACGGCCTCTTCGTGGCCGCCGAGTTCGCCTTCGTGACCGTCGAGCGCGGCGCCGTCGAGCGCTCCGCCGAGGCCGGGGACGCCAAGTCCGGCCGGGTCTCCAAGGCACTGCGGCACCTCTCCTTCGAGCTCTCCGGAGCCCAGCTCGGCATCACCGTCACCTCGCTGGTGGTCGGCATGCTCGCCGAGCCGGCGCTCTCCGTCCTCCTGAAGCCCGTCCTCACCGGCGTCGGCCTGCCCGAGGGCGCGGCCCGAGGCACCGGCGTGATCATCGGCATGGTGCTCGCCACCGTGGTCCAGATGGTGATCGGTGAGCTGGTCCCGAAGAACTGGGCGATCTCCCGGCCGCTCCAGGTGGCCCGCGCGGTCGCCGCGCCGCACATGGCCTTCTCGCGCGTCTGCCGCCCGCTGATCAGCGTGCTGAACGGTTCGGCCGACCGGATGGTCCGCGCCTTCGGGATCGAGCCGCAGGAGGAGCTGGGCCACGCCCGGACCCCTGCCGAGCTGGTCTCGCTCGCGCGTCACTCGGCCAGGGCCGGCGCCATAGACGAGGAGTCCGCCACCCTGTTCGTGCGGACCCTCGGCCTCGGCGACCTCACCGCCGAGTCCGTGATGACCCCGAGGATCGACGTGGCCGCGCTCCAGCACGACGCCAGCGCCGCCGACGTCCTCAACCTGACCCGCGCCACCGGCCTCTCCCGCTTCCCGGTCTACAGCGACAGCCTGGACGAGGTCACCGGCACCGTCACGCTCAAGGACGCGCTCGCCGTTCCCTCCGGCCGGCGCGCCTCGGTCCGGGTCTCCGACCTGGCCGTGCCGCCGCTGCTGGTGCCCGCGACGCTCCCGGCCGAACGGCTGCTCGACCAGCTGCGCCGCCTCCAGCCGATGGCCATCGTGGTGGACGAGTACGGCGGCACCGCCGGCGTGGTCACCGTCGAGGACATCGTCGAGGAGATCGTCGGCGAGGTGCAGGACGAGCACGACCCGGCCGACACCCCCGAGCTGCTGCCGCTGCCGCCGGTCGACGGACAGCCCGTCTGGGCCGCCGACGGCCGCGCCCGGCTCGACCAGCTGGAGGCCATCGGCCTGTACGCCCCGGACGGTCCGTACGAGACCCTGGCCGGCCTGGTCACCGACCTGCTCGGCAAGCTGCCCGCCCCGGGCGAGCAGACCGAGCTGCCCGGCTGGCGGTTCACCGTCGAGGCCGTGGACCGCCACCGGACCAGCCGGGTCCGGGTGGAACGCACCGCCGAGCACCACCACTTCTTCGGCGACGACGAGGACGGGACCCGATGACCGCGCTCCAACTGGCCGTCGCCGTCCTGCTGCTCCTCGGCAACGCCTTCTTCGTCGGCGCGGAGTTCGCCGTCGTCTCGGTCCGGCGCAGCCAGATCGAGCCGCTCGCCGAGGCCGGCAACAAGCGTGCCCGCACCGTGCTGCACGCGCTCTCCAACGTCTCCGCGATGCTCGCCGCCGCCCAGCTCGGCATCACCGTCTGCTCGCTGGGCCTCGGTGCCCTCGCCGAGCCGACCATCGCCCACCTGCTGGAGGGGCCGTTCCACGCGATCGGCATCCCGTCCGGCCTGATGCACCCGCTCTCGTACGGCATCTCCCTGGCCGTCGTGGTCTACCTGCACATGGTGCTGGGCGAGATGGTGCCCAAGAACATCGCGCTGGCCGGCCCGGAGAAGGCCGCGCTCTGGCTCGGCCCGCCGCTGGACCGCCTGGCCCGCTGGCTCACCCCGGTGATCTCGTTCCTGAACGCCTTCGCCAACGGCGTGCTGAAGCTGTTCAAGGTCGAGGTCAAGGACGAGGTGGAGTCGGTCTTCACCACCGAGCAGCTGATGTACCTGCTCGTCGACTCCCGGGACGCCGGCCTGCTCGACGAGGGCCGCCAGGAACGTCTGGAGGACGCCCTGGAGCTGGGCCGCCGCCCGGTCACCGAGGTCCTGCTCACCCCTGAGCAGCTGGTCACCGTGGACACCAAGGTGACCGCCGCACAGATCGAGGAGCTGGCGCTGCGCACCGGGTTCTCGCGCTTCCCGGTCGCCGACGGCGACCCGGCCGGCCACGGCTACCTGGGGTACCTGCACCTCAAGGACATCCTGGACGTCGAGGACCCGACCGCGCCGGTCCCGGCCCGCCTCTGGCGGCCGATCACGGTGGTGCGCGGCACGCTCCCGCTGGACGACGCGCTCGGCGCCATGCGCCGGGCCGCCTGCCACCTGGCGGCCGTCCTCGACGCCGACGGGCGGACGCTCGGCGTGGTGATGCTGGAGGACGTCCTGGAGGAGCTGGTCGGCGAGGTCCACGACCCGGACCACCGCTCCGCGGCGTAGCCGGCCCCGGCTTCGGCCCGGCCCTTTCGCTCAGGGCGATTCCGCTCTGAGCGTGCGACTGTTCCCATGCCGCCCACCCTCTGTGCAGGGTGGGCGGCATGAAGCTTCTACTGCTGGGTGGGACGGAGTTCGTCGGTCGGGCCGTGGCCGAGGACGCGGTGGCGAGAGGGTGGGAGGTGACGGTCTTCCACCGGGGGACGCACGCTCCGCCGGAGGGGGTGGCCGAGGTCCGGCACGGGGACCGGACGGCCGGGGGCGGGCTCGCGGCGCTCGCCGAGGGGGAGTGGGACGCCGTGGTGGACACCTGGTCCGGCGCCCCGTCGGCGGTGCGCGAGAGCGCCCGCCTGCTGGCCGGCCGGGTCGGCCGGTACGCGTACGTGTCCAGCCGCTCGGTGTACGCCTACCCGGCCCCGGCCGGCGCGGACGAGACCGCGCCGGTGGTCGACGGTTCGCCCGACGACGGCGGTGACGTGGCGTACCCGCAGGCCAAGCGGGGCGGCGAGCTGGCGGTGCTGGACGCGTTCGGCGACCGGGCCCTGCTGGTGCGGGCCGGACTGATCCTCGGCCCGTACGAGAACATCGGCCGGCTGCCCTGGTGGCTCGGCCGGATCGCCCGCGGCGGCCCGGTGCTGGCCCCCGGGCCGCGCGACCTCGCCGTGCAGTACATCGACGCCCGCGACCTCGCGGCCTGGACGCTGGACGCCCTGGCGGCCGGCCTCGGCGGTCCGTACGACCTGGTCGGCCCCCGGGGGCACGCGACCATGGGCGAGCTGCTGGAGGCCTGTGTGGCGGCCACCGGCGCGGACGCCGAGCTGCGCTGGACGGAGCCCGCGCCGATCCTGGCGGCCGGCGTCGAGCCGTGGAGCCACCTGCCGGTCTGGATCCCGCCGGGCGAGCTGTACGACACCATGCACGGCTCCGACGTCGCCAAGGCGGTCGCGGCCGGGCTGCGCTGCCGCCCGGTGGCGGAGACCGTCGCCGACACCTGGGCCTGGCTGACCGCGATCGGCGGCACCGCGCCGCAGCGCCCGGACCGGCCGAAGGTCGGGCTGGACCCGGAGCTGGAGGCGAAGGTGCTGGCGGGCTGAGCGGGCCGCCGGTGACCGGACCGGCCGGGGCGGCCCGCCCGGCCGGTCGCCCCGGCCCGGTGCCTGCCCGGTGCCGGGCCGGTACCGGTTCAGCTCCGGCCGTCGATCAGCTCGCCGTACGCCTGGACCAGGTCGGGCAGCCGGAGGGTGGCCAGGTCCTCGCGGCCGGGCGGTTCGCGCAGCATGGTGAGCCGCAGGTCCCGGTAGGCGCAGGACTTCTCGTACAGGGTGCGGATGAACCGGCCGTTGCCCAGCTCGTCGATCCAGCCCTCGCGGACCACGTGGGTGCAGATCGAGGCCAGCTCCTCGGTGGCGTCCTCGTCCCAGCCGTCCCCGTCCCGCCCGGCGAGCGCCGAGCCGATCGCGGTCAGCTCGCCGGGGCGGTAGCTGGGGAAGTCGACCCGGGTGGTGAAGCGGGAGTTGAGGCCGGGGTTGGTGGCGAGCAGCCGGTTCATGCCCTCGGGGTAGCCGGCCAGGATCACCACCAGCCGGTCACGGTTGTCCTCGGCGCGCTTGAGCAGGACCTGGAGCGCCTCGTCGCCGTACGCGTCGCCCTTGCTGTAGCCGGAGTTGGAGAGGCTGTACGCCTCGTCGATGAAGAGCACGCCGTCCAGCGCGGAGTCGATCAGCTCGTTCGCCTTGACCGCGGTCTGCCCGAGGAACTCGCCGACCAGGTCGGCCCGTTGGGCCTCGACCAGGTGGTCGCCGGAGAGCAGCCCGAGGGCGTGGAAGACCCGGCCGAGGATCCGGGCCACGGTGGTCTTGCCGGTGCCGGAGGGGCCGGAGAAGACGAAGTGGCGCTTGGGCGGCTGGACCGGCAGGCCCTGCTCGGCGCGGAGCCGGGCCATCCGCAGCTGTGCGGAGAGCGCCCGGACCTGCCGCTTGACCGGCTCCAGACCGACCATCTGCGACAGTTCGGCCAGGGCCGCGTCCAAGTCGCCCCGGTCGTCCTCGCGTTCGACCGTGGTGAAGGCGTTCGCGGTGCGGGGGAGCGCCTCGCCCCGGGCCGGGGCGGGGGCGGCCGGCGCGGCCGGGGCCGGCTGCGGAGCGGCCGAAGAACCGGAGCGCCCGCCGCCCGCCGTGGAACCGGGCCCGCTGCCGGGTCTGTTGTCGGTGCCGGTCCCCGCGGTGGCGGGCGCGGCCGGCGCCGCGGGGTAGGGCTCGGAGTCCGGGCCGGGAACATCCGCAACCGAACCGCCGGGGCCGTCGGGACCGGTGAGGGCCGGCCCCGGCCCCTCCGCGCCGACACCCGCCAGGTTCGGACTCCCGCCGGCGAGGCCGTCGCCGCCGAGCCCCTCGACGCCGGGACCGCCCGGGCCGGGAGCCTCCGCGCCGACCGGGTCCGGTCCGAAGGCCCCGTAGCCGGCGGGGTCGAGCCCCGTCGGGTCCAGCGCGTCCAGCGCCTCCACGGAGCCCGGCGAACCCAGGGGATCCAGGGGGCCCAGGGGATCCAGCCCGTCCTCCGGGCCGCCCGCGCGGCCCGTCTCGCGGCCGAGCCCGCCCGCTGCGCCGGATTCCAGCAGCGCGTCGGCGACGCCGTCCTCCGCCGAGATCGCGGTGAGCCGGGCCGCGGTGTCCATGAACGCGGGATCGGCCCGGTGGACGGCCCGGTAGAGCGGTAACGCGGCCGCGCTGCGCCCGGCGCCCTCGTACGAGCGGGCCAGCCAGTACCGCAGCTCCTTGCGCTGCGGCTGCTCGGAGCGGCAGCGGGCGAGCGAGGCGGCGAGCGGCCCCTGGGCCTGCGCGCACATGTCCAGCCGGACCCGCGCCATGCCGGCGAAGAGTCCGGCCTCGATGCCGAGCAGCGGGTCGTCCAGCAGCCGGTCGGTGTCCCTGATCAGCTGCTCCCAGTCCTTCAGGAGGTAGGACCGGCAGGCGTGCAGGAACCGGGCGCACGGGTCGTCGTCGGGGGCCGGGCACTGTTCCAGGGCCTGGTCCAGCTCGGTGAGGTGACGCCCGTCGAGCCAGTGGGAGGCGTGGGCGAGCGCCAGGTCCCGGGTGTTCTCCAGGACCGGCTGCACCCACCAGCCGAGCCAGTACCAGGAGCTGAGCGGCCGGCCGTGCCGGCGGCGTTGTTCACCGAACCGCTTCTGGTGGCGGTACATGGCGAGCAGCGCGCCGGAGGTGTCGCTGCGCAGCGCGTGCAGGCCGAGCCAGGCGTCGGCCATGCCGGGGTCCAGTCGCACGGCGGCGCGGAACTCCTCCTCGGCCCGGGAGTACGCGCCGGCCGTGTAGGCGTCCATGGCACGGAGCCAGGCACGGTCGGCGAGCCGGTCCGGCGCCGTGCCGCCCGCGTTGTTGCTGTCGGAACTCTCCACCGTCGTCACTCACGCCCCCCGCGGTGTGGCTCGGGGCTCGGCCGGCGGGGCGATGTGCGGAGCCGGCCGGTGGTCGTCAACCCCCGGGGCGCCTATGCGCCTGCCAGGAATCGTACCGGCGCGGCGCTGATCCGGAAGGGTGCCGCACGATGTCAAATGCGATCGGGGGTGCGGCCGTTGGACGGTGGCCGGGACCGGGGGAGGAATGACGGACGGCACCCCCGGCTCACGGGGGAACAAGCCGGGGATGCCGGGTCCGAGGTTGCGGATTCAACGAACCCGGCAACGTGGGAGAACCTAATTCCTGGAGATACCGCAGGTCAAGCGCTTGTTGAAGGTTCACCGAACGTGCTCGGCGCGATCCGTCCGGTCACTCCGTCGACCAGGTTTCCGGCGAACGGCCGGCTCGGGTCGTCGGCGAAATGTGCGGTTTCGGCCGACGCCCAGCCCTCCCAGAACTCGGCCAGTCCGGGCCCGTCCCGTTCCTCGCCGCGCCGCCGGGCCGCCGCGGCGTCCAGCTCCATCCAGATCAGCCGGCTCAGCCACGGCCGCACCGCGCGCCGCCCGGCGCCGACCCCCTCGATCAGGACCACCGGCGCGAGCGGCACCGCGGCGGTGCGGGCGAACCGGCGCAGCGTCCAGTCGTAGACCTCGTACGCGGCGTCCCGCCCGGCCGCCAGCGGCTCCAGCACCTGCGTGCGCAGGCGCCAGGTCCAGCCGAACGGTTCGGCGTGGGTGGCCAGGTCGTCCAGGTGGACCACCGGCGCCCCGCCCAGCGCCGTCGCCAGCCGGTCCGTGAACGTGGTCTTGCCCGAACCCGCGTGACCGTCCACCGCGACCAGCCGCACCGGCCCGCAGGAGGGCGGCAGCGCCCGCAGCCCGGCGGCCAGGCCGGCCAGGTCCGGAGCGGGCGTGCGGGGCCCCTCTACAGGGGGAGCGGAGGTCTCGGAATAAGCCACAACGTCAACCCTACGGGGGGCCGTGCGCCGGTACGGACAGTGAGGGAAGGCAGGTCGTGACGGCAGCGCCGTGATCGGGCATACTCACTTCGCCACGTATGTGAACGGCCGTTCACCGCAATCCGGTGCCGGTCGGGCCGACCTGCCACACCCCGCGCGGGGCCCACCACTCCCGGGGCCCGGTGCCAGATCGAGGAGGCGACCAGCCGCTATGACCCCCTCCCCTGCGAAAGCCGTGGACCGCCAGCTGCCGAGCGAGGAGGCCCGCGAGCTCCTGAGCCTGACCCGGGACCTCGTCCAGCGCGAGCTGCAGCCGCGCGCCGCCGAGGACGAGGCCGTCGGCCGCTTCCCGCGCGAGGTCTTCCGCACGCTCGGCGAGGCCGGCCTGCTCTCGCTCCCGTACGACGAGAGGCACGGCGGCGGCGAGCAGCCCTACGAGGTCTACCTCCAGGTGCTGGAGGAGCTGGCGGCCGGCTGGCTGGCCGTCGGCCTCGGCGTCAGCGTCCACACGCTCTCCTGCCACGCGCTCGCCACCTTCGGCAGTGACGAACAGCGCGACCGCTGGCTCCCGGGCATGCTCTCCGGCGAGCAGCTCGGCGCCTACTGCCTCTCCGAGCCGCAGTCCGGCTCCGACGCCGCCGCCCTGCGCACCCGCGCCGACCTGGACGGTGACGCGTACGTGGTCAGCGGCACCAAGGCGTGGATCACCCACGGCGGCCACGCCGACTTCTACAGCTCGCTGGTCCGGACCGGCGAGGAGGGCGCGCGCGGGATCAGCTGCCTGCTGGTGCCCGGTACCCAGCCCGGACTGTCGGCGGCCCCGCCGGAGCACAAGATGGGCATGAAGTCCTCGCCGACCGCCCAGCTGCACTTCGACGGCGCCCGGGTCCCCCGGGAGCGGCTGATCGGCAGTGAGGGCCAGGGCTTCCAGATCGCGCTCGCCGCGCTCGACTCCGGCCGCCTCGGCATCGCGGCCTGCGCGGTCGGCGTCGCCCAGGCCGCACTCGACCAGGCCGTCGACTACGCGCGCACCCGCCGCCAGTTCGGCCGCCCGATCGCGGACTTCCAGGGCCTGTCGTTCCTGCTCGCCGACATGGCCACCCAGATCGAGGCCGGCCGGGCGCTCTACCTGGCCGCCGCCCGCAAGCGCGACGCCGGGCTGCCGTTCTCCAAGGAGGCGGCGATGGCCAAGCTGTTCTGCACCGACGCGGCGATGAAGGTGACCACGGACGCCGTGCAGGTGCTCGGCGGCTACGGCTACACGCAGGACTTCCCCACCGAGCGGTACATGCGCGAGGCCAAGGTGCTGCAGATCGTCGAGGGCACCAACCAGATCCAGCGCCTGGTGATCGGCCGCCACCTCACCAAGGGCTGAGCGGGGGCGGCCCGTGAACGGCCTCCGGGCGTCGCTCCAGGGTGCGGAGCGACGCCCGGAGGTGTCTCTTCCTCTGAGGTCCCGTCAACGACGTTCGGACAAGCCGCCGTTCAGGGTGTGGTGGTTCGGCGTACGGTCGCCCGGGGCGCGGTGGTTCAGCGCCGGGTCAGTCGGCTGCGCTGTTCGGGGATGGCCGGGGCGGGCTCCACCCGGACCGGGCGGTGCACCATCGCGTGGGAGAACGGCTGGGTGCGCCAGTCGAGTTCGGAGGGCAGGGCGAGCAGCGCCTCCAGGCCGGTCGGCTCCGCGTCCTCGGCGGCGTCCACCTCGGCCAGGTCGTCCGACGGCGCGCCCGAACCCGGGCAGAGCGCGGGGGAGAAGGGGTGCCAGGCGGTCGGCAGGACGGCGTGCTGCGGGAGCCGCTCCTCGTCGCCCACCAGGGCGATCGGACGCCGGCACTCCGGGCAGTGCACCCGGAAGATCTCCCAGGTGTCGGCCTCGCCCGGGTCCACCCCGGGCGCGGCGTCGTAGGGGACCGCGAGGTCCTCGCGGTCGCTCGTATCGTGGGAGTCGTCCGCGCCCGTCGGGCGGTGGTCGGCTACGCGCATGGTGATCCCCCTCGGATCGGGCCCGGCGTGGTCGCCCGGGGCCACAACCAGCACTTCCCGCCCACGCGGACTCATAATCCTGCGGCCGGGCGCACTGTGATGCACCGGGTGTGTCGTCCGCCACATTCGCCCGGCATGTGCCCGTATGACACCCCGTGGCGCCCCGGGTGACTCCGCGTGCGCCCGCCCCGGCACCGCGTGCGCCCCCGAGGGGGTAGGTTTGCGCCTTGTGGAGGATCTCGACCAACGCATCGTCCAGCTGCTCCTCCAGGACGGCCGGATGAGCTACACGGACCTGGGCAAGGCGACCGGCCTGTCCACTTCGGCGGTGCACCAGCGCGTGCGCCGGCTGGAGCAGCGCGGCGTCATCCGCGGCTACACCGTCATCGTCGACCCGGACGCCGTCGACCTGGCCCTGACCGCGTTCATCTCGGTCAAACCGTTCGACCCCAGCTCCCCGGACGACACGCCCGAACGGCTGGCCGGCCTGCCCGAGATCGAGGCCTGTCACAGCGTCGCCGGCGAGGAGAACTACATCCTCAAGGTCCGGGTCGGCGCCCCCGGTGACCTGGAGGACCTGCTGGCCCGCATCCGCAGCGCCGCCGGTGTCTCCACCCGTACCACCGTCGTGCTCTCGACCCCCTACGAGGCGCGCCCCCCGAAGCTCTGAGCGGGCCCCGGGGAGGTGCAGACTAGGCCGCATGACCGAACGCACCCTCCCTCCTGGCCCGCCCTCGGGCAGGAGGGGCCCACGAACCGTCCTGCTGCGCGGCGGCGCCGTCTACAGCCCCGCCGACCCCTTCGCCACCGCCATGCTCGTCGAGGGCGGGCACGTCGCCTGGGTCGGCAGCGACGGAGCCGCCGAGGCCTACGTGCAGACCGCCGACGAGATCGTCGAGCTGGACGGCGCCCTGGTCACCCCCGCCTTCGTCGACGCCCACGTGCACGCCACGTCCACCGGGCTGGCGCTCACCGGGCTCGACCTCACCGGCAGTGCCTCGCTGGCCGCGGCCCTCGACTCCCTCACCGCCTTCGTGGACGCCCAGGACGTGCCCGGCGGCGTGCTCATCGGCCACGGCTGGGACGAGACCGGCTGGCCCGAGGGCCGCCCGCCCACGCTCGCCGAGCTGGACGCCGCCGCCCGGGGCGCGGCCGTCTACCTCTCCCGCACCGACGTGCACTCCGCCCTCGCCACCAGCGCGCTGCGCGAGCTCACCGAGGACCTCGCCGGCCGCCCCGGCCACCACGCCGACGGCCCGCTGACCCGCGACGCCCACCACGCCGTCCGGCAGACCGCGTTGGCCCGCCTCACCCCCGAGCAGCGCGCCCGTGCCCAGCGCGCCGCCCTGGCCCGCGCGGCCGAACTCGGCATCGGCGCGCTGCACGAGTGCGCCGGTCCGGAGATCTCCTCCGAGG
The DNA here is from genome assembly GCF_040611255.1 of Kitasatospora sp. NPDC002965. Lineage (NCBI taxonomy): Bacteria > Bacillati > Actinomycetota > Actinomycetes > Kitasatosporales > Streptomycetaceae > Kitasatospora > Kitasatospora sp. NPDC002965. The sequence goes on from NZ_JBEXNT010000092.1 coordinate 34,621, forward strand.
AGGACCTCGCCGCCCTGCTCGCGCTGGCAGCCGGGGGCGAGGGCCCCGAGGTCTTCGGCTACTGGGGGGAGTTGGGGGAGCGCGGCGTGGAGACCGCCCGCCGGCTCGGCGCGGTCGGCGCCGGCGGCGACCTGTTCGTCGACGGCGCGATCGGCTCGCACACCGCCTGCCTGCACGCCAGTTACGCCGACGCCGACCACACCGGGACGGCGTACCTGACCGCCGAGCAGGTCGCCGACCACGTCGAGGCCTGCACCGCGGCCGGGCTCCAGGCCGGCTTCCACGCCATCGGCGACGCCGCGGTCGCCGCCGTGGTCGAGGGCGTCCGGACGGCCGGGGAGCGGGTCGGCGCCGAGCGGGTCCGGGCGCTGCGCCACCGGGTCGAGCACGCCGAGGCGCTGGACGACAAGACCGTCGCGGCCTTCGCCGAGCTGGGTCTCACCGCCTCCGTCCAGCCGGCCTTCGACGCCGCCTGGGGAGGCCCGGAGGGCATGTACGTCCAGCGGCTCGGCGCCGAGCGCGCCGCCGCGCTCAACCCCTTCGCGGCCCTGCTGCGGGTCGGCGTGCCGCTCGCCTTCGGCTCGGACGCCCCGGTCACCCCGCTCGACCCCTGGGGGGCGGTCCGGGCCGCCGCCTTCCACCGGACCCCGGAGCACCGGATCTCGGCCCGGGCCGCCTTCACCGCCCACACCCGGGGCGGCTGGCGCGCGATCGGCCGGGACCACGACGGCGTGCTCGTCCCCGGCGCCGTCGCCAGCTACGCGATCTGGGCCGCCGACGACCTGGTCGTCCAGGCGCCGGACTCCCGGGTGGCGGGCTGGTCCACCGACCCGCGCTCCGGCACCCCCGGTCTGCCCGACCTCACCCCGGGCCGTCCGCTGCCGGTCTGCCTGCGCACCGTGGTCCTCGGCCGCACGGTCTACCGCGCCGCCGAGTGAAAAGCGGATGATCGTGGCGCGGTGTGGCCCGTAGCGTGCCCGGCATGACCGATCACACCACCGCACCCGCGTTCGTCCCCGCCGGCTTCACCGTGCCGCGCGAGCTGCGCGCCGAGGGGTTCCGCCTGGAGCCCCTCGGCGAGCAGCACAACGAGGCCGACCACGCCGCCTGGAGCGGCAGCATCGAACACATCCGCGCCACCCCCGGCTTCGGCCACGGCCACTGGCCCCCGGTCGAGGGCATGCCCCTCGACCGCAACCTCGCCGACCTGCGCCGGCACGCCGCCGACTTCGCCGCCCGCAGGGGCTTCACCTACACCGTCCGCGAGGTCCCCGGCGACGCCGTGATCGGCTGCGTCTACGTCTACCCGGACCGCGAGGAGCCGGCCGTGACCAAGGTCAGCTCCTGGGTCCGCGCCGACCGCGCCGAGCTGGACGCCCCGCTGTACCGCGCCGTGTCCGCCTGGATCGACGCCGACTGGCCGCTCCGCGAGGTCCGCTACGGCCCGCGCTGAAGCGGTACGAAGCGACCCTCACCTCACGGTTCGGTGTCCTGACGGGGTACCTTCTTCGGACAGCGTCCGAACAGCCGTCCGTGCACCTCCGCGGCGGCACCGAGAGAGATGGTGCGACGGTGGCCATGCCCGTCCCCCCGGAGCGGTCCGGGACCGCATCCGAGACCCCAGACGGGACCCCTCGCGAAGGCCGGGCCGTCCGCGCGCTCGCCAAGGTCCGGGCCGGTCTGCCCCGCACCGCACTGGCCGTGCTCGCCGGGCTCCTGCTCGCCCTGGCCTTCCCGCCGTACGACCTCTGGCCGCTCTCGCTGCTCGGCGTCGCCGCGCTCTCCCTCCTCACCCGGGGCCGCACCGTGCGGCAGGGTGCCTGGACCGGCTTCGCCTTCGGGCTGCCGTTCTTCCTGATGCTGCTCAGCTGGCTGCGGGTGATCGGCTGGGACGCCACCGTCGGCCTCTCGGTCGTCGAGGCGCTGTTCCTGGCCGCCCTCGGCGCCGGTCTCGCGGTCACCTCCCGGCTGCCCGTCTGGCCGCTCTGGGGCGCCTGCCTCTGGATCACCCAGGAGTGGGCCCGTGACCGGCTGCCGCTCGGCGGCTTCCCCTGGGGCCGGCTCGCCTTCGCCAACACCGCCACGCCCTTCACCCCGCTGGCGGCGCTCGGCGGCGCCCCGCTGGTGACCTTCGCGGTCGCCCTCTCCGGCACCCTGCTCGCCTGGGCCGTCCTGCGGCTGCCCGGCCGGGGCCGCGCCGGGCACCCGCGCCCGGCCGCCGCCGGGCTTCTCGGCGCCGTCGCCGTGATGCTCGCCGGCTTCCTCGTGCCCGTGCCGACCGCGCCGGCCGAGACCGTCAAGGTCGCCGTCATCCAGGGCAACGTGCCCAACCCCGGCATGGACTTCCTCGGCCGCCCGATGATGGTCCTCAACAACCACGCCGCCGCCACCGAGAAGCTCGCCGCCGACATCGCGGCCGGCCGCGCCGAGAAGCCCGACCTCGTGATCTGGCCGGAGAACTCCTCCGACCTCGACCCCTTCAGCGACCCGCTCGCCTACCGGCGGATCGACGAGGCGGTGAAGGCGATCGGCGTGCCCACCCTGGTCGGCACCCTGGTCGACGGCCCGGACGAGCAGCACGTCCAGAACGAGGGCATCGTCTGGGACCCGAAGACCGGCCCCGGCGCCTCCTACACCAAGCAGCACCCGGTGCCGTTCGGCGAGTACGTGCCGTTCCGCGACCAGCTGTCCAAGGTGATCACCCGGCTCCAGCGGGTCGCCCGCGACTTCTACCCCGGTGACCACAACGGCGTCATGCAGCTCGGCCCGGCCCGGATCGGCGACGTCATCTGCTTCGAGGTGGCCTACGACGAGATCGTCCGCGACACCGTCGACCAGGGCGCCCGGGTGCTCGTCGTCCAGACCAACAACGCCACCTACGCCAGGACCGGCCAGCCCGAACAGCAGCTGGCGATGAGCCGACTGCGCGCGGTGGAGCACGGCCGGGCCGTGCTGATCGCCGCCACCAGCGGCATCAGCGCGGTGATCGCCCCGGACGGCACGGTCGTCCAGCGGACCGAGGAGCTGACCGCCGCCGAGCTGTCCGCCACCGTCCCGCTGCGCGACGGCACGACCGTCGCCAACCGTCTGGGTGCCGTGCCCGAGTGGACGCTCGCCCTGGCCGGCCTGCTGGCCTGCGGCGGGGCGGTACTGGTCACCCGTCGCCGGCGTCCGGAGGCCGGCGCGCGGACCGACGGAACACCGGCCGACGGGCGATCGTTGGAGCAGTTGGTGCCGTAGCCGGTCCGGACCTCCCGTGCGGCGCGCAGAGCACCGCTAGGAGTGGATTCGTACCGTGACCCAGCAAGCTACCCCCGCCCGTCCGGCGCCGCGCTCGAAGCTCCGGCGGGTGCTGCCGCTGGTGGTCACCGCCTGGCTGGTCCTGGAGATCTGGCTGCTGGTCCAGGTGGGATCCTGGCTGGGCGGCCTGACCGTCGTCCTGCTGCTGATCGCCGGGGCGGTGATCGGCGGTTCGCTGATCAAGCGGGCCGGACTCAAGGCCCTGTCGGCGGCGATCGAGCAGAGCCGCGACCCGCAGTCGCAGCAGGCCCAGACCGGCACGAGCCTCACGGTGCTGGCGGGCCTGCTGCTCATCGTGCCGGGCTTCCTCTCGGACGCCCTGGCGCTCACCCTGCTGTTCCCGCCGACCCGGGTGCTCTGGCGGGCGGCCGGCCGCCGGCTCGCGGACAAGGCGCTGCGTTCGACCTCCTCGGTCGGCGCCGACCCGTTCGCGGACGCGATGCGGCTCCAGGAGCAGCTGCGCATCCACCGCCCGGACGGCAAGGTGATCCAGGGCGAGGTCGTGGAGCCGGGCAGCGGCCCGCGCGACGCGCAGGGCCCGGACACCGGCTACCGCCCGCCGATCAACGGCTGACCGGCTCGGCCGCACGGCCGCCGGAGGGCTCGCACGCCCCCGGCGGCCGTCGCCCCGCCTCGGCGGGCCCCCGGGGGCGCCGGGGGGGGTGCGGGCCGGGTTCGGGGAAACCGGAATGGGCCCCGGGGGCCCGGGTGCCGGTTAGCGGGGACCCCCCGGGCCGCGGGGGCGG